>NZ_BAAGZI010000079.1:0-19744 GCF_054778695.1 Actinocorallia lasiicapitis | reverse complement strand
GTCGCGGCGACGGCCGCGCCGAGCGCGGCGACCAGCTCGGGCGACGGCCCGTAGGGGTTCTCGTTGGTGTTGAGCTGCACCGGGACGTCGAGCTGCGGCGCCCCGTAGGGCTTCTCGCCGCGCAGGTCGTCGCGGATCGGCAGGTCCTCAACGGAGGTCATGAGGGGATCCCCCAGTCGAAACGGGCCTTCAGGGCGGCGCCGTGGGCGGGCAGGTCCTCGGACTCGGCGAGCACGACCACGCGGGCCGTCGCCTCGGCCAGCGCGGCCCGGTCGTAGGCGACGACGTGCACGCCGCGCAGGAACGACTGGACGGACAGCCCCGAGGAGTGGCAGGCGCAGCCGCCGGTCGGCAGCACGTGGTTGGAGCCGGCGAGGTAGTCGCCGAGCGAGACCGGCGCGTGGTCGCCCACGAAGATCGCTCCGGCGTTGCGGACGCGGGCGGCGACCCCGGCGGCGTCGGCGGTCTGGATCTCCAGGTGCTCGGCGCCGTAGGCGTTGACGACCGCGAGGCCGTCCTCGACATCCCTGACCAGGACGATCGCCGACTGCCTGCCGCCCAGCGCCTCGGTGATCCGGGCGGCGTGCTTGGTCCTGGGGACCTGGACGGCCAGCTCGGCCTCGACGGCCTCGGCCAGCTCGAGCGAGTCGGTGACCAGCACCGACGCCGCGATGGTGTCGTGCTCGGCCTGGCTGATCAGATCGGCGGCCGCGTAGACGGGGTTGGCCGTCGCGTCGGCGAGGATCGCGATCTCGGTCGGACCGGCTTCGGCGTCGATGCCGACGACCCCGCGCAGCAAGCGCTTGGCGGCGGCCACATAGATGTTGCCGGGGCCCGTCACCAGATCGACCGGCGCGCACTCCTGCGTGCCGTAGGCGAACATCGCCATGGCCTGGGCGCCGCCGGCCGCGTACACCTCGTCGACGCCGAGCAGCGCGCAGGCCGCCAGGATCGTCGGGTGCGGCAGCCCGCCGTGATCTTTCTGCGCGGGCGAGGTGACGGCCAGCGAAGGCACCCCCGCCTCCTGCGCGGGCACCACGTTCATGACCACGCTGGACGGGTAGACGGCCTTGCCGCCCGGCACGTACAGGCCGACCCGGTCGACGGGGATCCACCGCTCGGTGACCGTGCCGCCCGGCACGACCGTGGTGGTGTGGTCGGTGCGGCGCTGCTCGCGGTGGACGATCCTGGTCCGCCGGATCGCCTCTTCCAGGGCGTCCCTGACGGCCGGGTCCAGCGACTCCAGCGCCGCGGTGATCGCCTCGGCGGGGACCCTCGTGCTGCTCAGCTCGACGCCGTCGAACGCCTTCGTGTACTCCAGGACCGCCGCCACGCCACGATGCCGGACGTCCTCGCAGATCGGCCGCACCTTCTCCAGGGCGGCCTCGACGTCGAAGTCGGCTCGGGGCAGCGTCGCGCGCAGATCGGCCGGAAGGCCTTCGCGCAGGTCGATTCGGGAGATCACACGGTTCAGTCTACGGACACGGCCCCCCGGTCCGGGAATTCGTATACCAGGGGGTGAGACAACACAGCCCACCATCCGGACAGAGGGCCGGTTATCCGACGGACAGGCCGGCTTCCCAGTTGGCGAAGCGGCCCTCGCCGTCGAACATGGCGCGGGCGGTGCCGCCGCCGGGCAGCCGCGCCTCGGTCATCGCGCCCTGCCGCCGGAACGGGATCCGGTGGTGGGACAGGTACCGGGTCAGGGTCAGCGCGGGGTCGTAGGGGAACAGCGCCACCGCCCCCATGATCAGCCGGGGGACGGGGATGGGGTCCCAGGGGGCCTTCGGGACCCGCTCGTCGTCGACCAGCAGGTAGGCGCAGCCGCCGTCGTAGCCCGCCCCGATGTAGCCGTGCTGGCCGAGCGCGCCCGCCGCGGCCACCGCCATCAGCTCGTCGCCGTCGGCCGCGGGCCCGGCGTACCAGCTCAGATCCACTTCGGGGGTGGTGAACTCGGGGACGCCCAGCCGCTCCCCCAGCGCCCGCAGCGCCAGCGTGGGCGCGACGGCCGGATGGTCGGGCCCGAACTGGTCGTTGGCCCAGCCCCACAGCCAGGTCCGCTCCCGGGAGGCGTAGCTGCCGAGCAGCGACACCTGGACGGTCACCCCGCCGCTGCTGTAGGTCCTGGCGGTCAGGTCGGCGCTCCAGTCCGCGCGGGGCAGGACCTCCGAGAGGGTCTCCTGCTGCTGGAGCACGATCGCGGACAGCGCGGCACCGAGGCGATCGAACGCCGAGCTGAATCCTGACATGACCGGAACACTACCTGGGCGAAGCCCTTCGCGCTGCCCCCCGTTCGGTCACCCTCACGATGCGGCTACGCTGCGAGAGATCACTGTTTCGTTCATGTCACGGGGAGAGCGATCTTGGGCCGACAGCTCTGGTACTGGGCGGGCGCGACACTGTCCCTGTGCCTGTTGGGACTGCCCGCCGGGCTCCTGTGGTCGTCGTTCTCCGACCGGCCCGCCTATGTCGTCGCGCACGACTACGATCCGCTGAAACCGGTCCTGCTCGAGCCCGACTCGCCGTCCTTCATCGCGGCCGACGGCCATTTCGCGCTGATCGGCGCCGTGCTGGGCCTGCTGTGCGGGGCGCTCGCCTACGCGTTCGCCGGACGCCGCAACGACCTCGGCCTGATCGCGGGCCTGACCACGGGCGGCCTGCTCGGCTCGCTCGTGGCCTGGGCCGTCGGCCACTGGATCGGGCAGTCGGCGTTCGACGCCGCGATGGGCTCCCCCGACGGCACCCGGCTGGACGGCGTCCTGACGCTGGGCGCCAAGGGCGTCCTGCTCCTGTGGCCGCTGACCGCGCTGATCGCCTACGGGCTGCTGGAATCCCTCGACCTGGCCAGAAGGTCATTCCCGGCCGATGTCGGCGACCTTCGCTCCGGTGAGCCCGACCAGCGCGACGGGGGCGAGCTCGATCTGGAGCCCTCGCCTGCCAGCCGAGACGTAGACGGTCGCGAACCCCTCGGCTGAGGAGTCCACTACCATCGGCAGCCGCTTCTTCTGGCCGAGCGGGCTGATCCCGCCCACCACATAGCCGGTGGCCTTCTCGGCCTCGTGGGCGTCGGCCATCCGTGCCTTCTTGCCGCCGACCGCGGCGGCCAGGGCCTTCAGGTTCAGGGTGCCCGACACCGGCACCACCCCGACGGTCAGCTTCCCGTCCACCTCGGCCAGCAGGGTCTTGAACAGCCGCTGCCGCTCCACCCCGAGCGCGTCGGCCGCCGCCTCCCCGTAGGACTCGGCGGCCGGATCGGCCTCGTACTCGTGCAGCCGGAACTCGATCTTCGCCCGGCTCGCCGCGACGACGGCCGGAGTCCCGCCCGTCACAGCTCGACCAGCGCGCTCGGGCCGAGCAGGACCTTGAGGTCCCCCGCGAAGGCCCCGTTGGACAGGTTGACCTTGTAGTCGGGCAGCGCCATCAGGACCTTCTTGCGGTTCAGCTTCTCCAGCAGCAGATGGACGGGGGTGTCCCCCCGGTGGGTGCGGAACATCTGCTTGAGCTCGCCGATGAGCGCCACGTCGATGCGGTCCTCGCGCAGCGAGATGACGATGGGGTCGCGGTCGCCGGCCTGCGGGACGTTGGAGATGTCCAGGAACTCGATCGCGACGGCGTTGAAGGAGACCGAGGACTCCTCACCGTTGTCCCGCACCCTGATCTTGCCGGTGACGGCGACGACGAGGTCGGGCGCGAGGTTGTCGCCGTAGAGCTGGTAGGTGGCGGGGAAGCAGGGGACCTCGAGGGAGCCGTCATGGTCCTCGATGTTGAGGATCGCCCAGACGTTGCCCTGCTTGGTGACCTTCTTGTCGACCCCCGAGATGATCCCGGCGACCTTGATCTCGCCGCGTTCGCGGTCGGCGTCGCCGTTGAGCACCTGGGCGATGCTGTGGGTCCGGTTCCGCTCCAGGACGCGCTCGGCCCCGTTGAGCGGATGGTCGGAGACGTAGAGGCCGAGCATCTCGCGTTCGAACGCCAGTTTGGTCTTCTTGTCCCACTCGTTGGGCGGGACGACCACGGCGAACGCGGCGCCGCTGGAGTCGTCGGTGTCCTCGAAGGCGCCGAACAGGGAATCCTGCCCCATCGCCTCCTTCTTCTTCACGTCGATGACCGAGTCGATCGCCGTGTCGTGGACCTGGACCAGCCCGAACCGGGAGTGGCCGAGGTCGTCGAAGGCCCCCGCCTTGATCAGCGACTCGATGGTGCGCTTGTTGCAGACCGGGGCGGGCACCTTGGTGAGGAAGTCGTTGAAGTCGGTGTATTTGCCGTGCTCCCTGCGGGCCTCGATGATCCCGTGGATCGGCCCGTCACCGACGTTCTGGACGGCGCCGAGACCGAAGCGGACGTCCTCGCCGACGGCCGCGAACCGCAGACCCGACTCGTTCACCGACGGCGGCAGCACCCGGAGCTTCATCCGGCGGCATTCGGCCAGGTAGATGGCCATCCGGTCCTTGTTGGTGCCGACCGAGGTGAGCAGGGCGGCCATGTACTCGGCCGGATAGTTGGCCTTGAGGTAGGCCGTCCAGTAGGACACCAGCCCGTACCCGGCGGTGTGGGACTTGTTGAAGCCGTAGGAGCTGAACGGCTCCAGGACGTCCCAGACGGCCTTGGCGTGCTCCTCGGTGAAACCGTTGTCGACCATGCCGGAGGAGAAGGTGGCCCACTGCTTGTCCATCTCCTCCTTCTTCTTCTTGCCCATCGCGCGCCGGAGGATGTCCGCGCCGCCGAGGGTGTAGCCGGCGAGCTGCTGGGCGATGGCCATGACCTGCTCCTGGTACACCACCAGGTGGTAGGTGTTGCCGAGGATCGGCTCCAGAGCGTCCCTGAGGTCGGGGTGGATCGGTTCGACCTTCTGCGTCCCGGCCTTGCGGAGCGCGTAGTTGACGTGCGCGTTCGCGCCCATCGGGCCGGGACGGCCGAGCGCCAGGATCGACGAGACGTCCTCGAACTCGGTCGGCGCGATCAGCTTGGTGAGGTCGCGCATCATGCTGGAGTCGAGCTGGAAGACCCCGAGGGTCCAGCCGG
This sequence comes from Actinocorallia lasiicapitis, assembly GCF_054778695.1. Taxonomy (NCBI): domain Bacteria; kingdom Bacillati; phylum Actinomycetota; class Actinomycetes; order Streptosporangiales; family Thermomonosporaceae; genus Actinocorallia; species Actinocorallia lasiicapitis. The sequence goes on along the minus strand of NZ_BAAGZI010000079.1, from coordinate 14,722 downwards.
CGGCCAGCAGCTCGTAGGCCTTCTTGTCGTCCAGGGGGACCTTGAGCATGTCGAGCTCGATGCCCCGGTTGGTCTTCACGTTCTCGACGGCGTCGCCCAGGACCGTGAGGTTGCGCAGCCCCAGGAAGTCCATCTTGAGCGCGCCCATGTTCTCGCTGGACGGCCCGTCAAAGCCGGTGATGCGCGCGCCGTCCTGCGGCCGCTGGAAGATCGGCATGACGTCGACGAGGGGCTGCGAGGACAGGATGACGCCCGCGGCGTGCACCCCGGTGCCGCGGGTCAGGCCCTCCAGGCCCATCGCGGTGTCGATGACCTTCTTGACGTCGTGGTCTTCTTCGTAGAGCTTGCGGAGCTCGCCCGCCTCCCCGTACCGGGGGTGGCTGGTGTCCTGGATCGCCGACAGCGGGATCTCTTTGCCCATGACGGCGGGCGGGAACGCCTTGGTGATCTTCTCGCCGACGCCGAAGGGGTAGCCGAGGACGCGGCCCGCGTCCTTCACGGCGGCCTTCGACTTGATCGTCATATAGGTGATGATCAGCGAGACGTTGTCCTCGCCGTACTTCTCCGTGACATAGCGGATCATGTCGCCGCGCCGACGCTCGTCGAAGTCGAGGTCGACATCGGGCATGGAGACGCGTTCGGGGTTGAGGAACCGCTCGAACAGCAGATTGTGCTCGATGGGGTCGAGCTCGGTGATGCCGGTGACGTAGGCGACCATCGAACCGGTGGCCGACCCTCGGCCGGGCCCGACCCAGATGCCGCTGTCGCGCGCGTGCTGGCAGATGTCGGCGACGACGAGGAAGTAGCCGGGGAACCCCATGCCCTCGATGACGCCGAGCTCGTACTCGATCCGCTCGGTGACCTCGGCGGGGACCGGGTCGCCGAACCGCTGGACGGCGCCGCGCTGCGCCTCCTTGCGCAGCCACGTCATCTCCGTCTCCCCTTCGGGGACGGGGAACTTGGCGGCCAGGTCGCGGTGCGCGAACACCTCGTCGTAGGCCTCGACGCGCTCGGCGATCAGCAGGGTGTTGTCGCAGCCCAGCTTCCACAGCTCGTCGTGGTTGAGGTCGCGCATCTCCTCGGCGGAGCGGATGTAGTAGCCGTTGCCGCTGAACCGGAACCGGTCGGGCGCGGCGATCTGGGAGTTGGTGCCGACGCACAGCAGCGCGTCGTGGGCGGTGGCCTGGTCCTCGGTGACGTAGTGGGAGTCGTTGGTGACCAGCGGCGGGATGCCGAGCTTCTTGCCGATCTCCAGGAGCTGCTCGCGGACGCAGGTCTCGATGAGGATGCCGCCGTGGTCCATCAGCTCCAGGAAGTAGTTCTCCCGGCCGAAGATCTCCTGGTACTTCGCCGCGTGCTCCAGCGCCTTGTCGAACTGGCCGAGCCGCAGCCGCGTCTGGACGGCGCCCGACGGGCAGCCGGTCGTCGCGATGATCCCGTCGTGGTAGGTGTCGAACAGCTCGTCGTCCATCCGCGGGTACTTCTTCATATGGCCTTCGAGCGAGGCCAGTGAGGAGATCTTGAAGAGGTTCCGCAGGCCCTGGGCGTTGTAGGCCCACATGGTCTTGTGCAGGTAGGTGCCGCTGGCCGAGACGTCGCCGCCGACGCCGCGCTGCTCGTCGAACTTCCGCTGGTGGGGCTCGCCCCAGAACACGGCCTGCTTATGGAAGCGGGACTCGGGGCTCACATACCCCTCGATGCCGATGATCGGCTTGACCCCGGCGCCCTTGATCTTCTTGTGGAACTCATACGACCCGAACAGGTTCCCGTGGTCGGACATGGCGATCGCGGGCATCCCCAGCTGGGACACGCGGTCGGCCATCTTTCCGATCTTCGCCGCGCCGTCCAGCATGGAGTACTCAGTGTGAACATGCAGGTGCACGAACGAGTCAGCCACAGGTGATCTTGGCCTTTCGGGGTCGGCGGACGGTGCCCCAACTCTATCGAGGCGGCGCGGTGGACGCGCTCGACCCGGCAACTTCAACGGGGCCTGAGACGGCCTCAAACCGAGGGCGGCGCGAACTCCGCCGACCTCGGCGGCACGGGGTACTCAGGATTCGGCGCGGACCAGGTCCAGGGCGTTCTGCAGATCGTCCGGGTACGGGCTGGTGAACTCGACGTACTCGTCCGTCGACGGATGCGCGAAACCCAGCCGCACCGCGTGCAGCCACTGCCGGGACATGCCCAGCCGGGCCGCGATCGTCGGATCGGCGCCGTACATCAGGTCGCCCACGCACGGGTGCTTGAGCGCCGACATGTGGACGCGGATCTGGTGGGTGCGGCCCGTCTCCAGATTGATGTCGAGCAGCGTGGCCGCCCGGAACGCCTCGATCGTGTCGTAGTGCGTCACCGACGGCTTGCCGCCCGCGATCACCGCGAACTTGCCGCTGCCGCCCGGATGCCGGTCGATCGGCGCGTCGACGGTGCCGCGGAACGGGTCGGGGTGGCCCTGGACCAGCGCGTGGTACCGCTTGGTGATCTCACGGTCGTGGAAGGCGCGCTTGAGCCGCGAGTAGGCCAGCTCGCTCTTGGCGACGACCATGCAGCCGGTGGTGTTGGCGTCGAGCCGGTGCACGATCCCCTGACGCTCGGCCGCCCCGCTGGTGGCGACGGTGTGCCCGGTGCCGAGCAGCCCGCCGATCACGGTCGGGCCCGTCCAGCCGGTGGTCGGGTGGGCGGCGACACCGATCGGCTTGTTGACCACGACGATGTCGTCGTCCTCGAACACGATCATCATCCCGGGCACGGGCTCGGGCACCGCGACGGGCGCCGCGGGCGGCGGCGGAAGGGTGACCTCCAGCCAGGCCCCGGCCGTCACCCGGTCGGACTTGCTCACCGGACGGCCGTCGACCTGCACGTCACCCGCGCTGATCACTTCGGCGGCGCGGCTGCGCGACAGGCCGAACAGCCGGGCGAGCGCCGCGTCGACGCGTTCGCCCTCCAGCCCGTCCGGAACGTACAGGGAACGGAAGTCACTCATCGCCGTCGGCCTTCTCCGCGGGGGCGGATTTCGAGGAGACGACGCGGGTGCCGTCGATCTGGACGCCGCGCCACGCGAGGTAGACGGCCAGGACGCCGCCGCACACGATCGCTGAGTCGGCGAGGTTGAACACCGGGTAGTGGGGCCATTCGATGAAGTCGACCACATGGCCCTTGAACACGCCCGGCGACCGGAAGACCCGGTCGGTCAGGTTGCCGAGGGAGCCGCCCAGCAGCAGGCCCAGGCAGACGGCCCAGGGCACGCTGCGCAGGTTGCGCGCCGTGCGGATGATCGCGATCACCACGCAGGTGGCGATGATCGTGAAGATCCAGGTCATCCCGGTACCGATGGAGAAGGCCGCACCGCTGTTGCGGGTGACCCGCAGCGTGGTGAAGCCGCCCAGCAGCTCGATCGGGGTGCGTCCCTCGAGCCGGGCGACGACGATCACCTTGGTGACCAAGTCCAGGAGGTAGGCGAGGAGCGCGACGCCGGCCAGCACGGCAACGCGACGAGGCCGGGGCGCGGTAGCGGCCCCGGCTCCGTCTGGAGAGGTATCGATGTCCGTCAGCGACGTTCTTCCTTCGTCTTACAGGGCACGCACAGGGTGGCGCGCGGGAAGGCCTGGAGTCGTGCCTTTCCGATGGCCTTGCCGCAGTTCTCGCAGACACCATACGTGCCCGCGTCGATCCGGGCGATCGCGCGTTCGTTCTGTTCCATCAGATCACGCGAATTGTTGGTGAGCGCCAGTTCGTGCTCACGCTCGTAGGTCTTGGCCCCGGCGTCGGCCTGATCGTCGCCGGCCCCCTCGCCGGCGTCGCTCCCCTCGGCGGCCTGAGTGCGGGCGGCGGAGATCTCGGCCGCGAACTCCTCGATCTCGGCTGCCAGCCGGGATTTCACGGTGGACAACTCCTTGGTCGTCCACTTCTCCTCACCGTCGCGGACCGGGAGTTTTCCCGCTTTCTTCGTCACGCTTGCGGTGCCGGCCACGTCGGACCCCCTCGCGTTGATCTTCTCTTCGACTGGCAGTGCGGGCAGCATAGGTCTCCATTCGCGGTACGGCAAACATCGCCGTTTGGTCACCACCCGCATATGCCCCATGACACGTCGTCAGGAACCACGCAGTTCGCCGATCTTTGATGTGAGCTGGGTCACATCACCGTCGATCTCGATGACCTTCTCACGGCTGGTCGCACCGCTGATCAATCGGATGTCCCTTCTTCGTACCCCCAACGCTCGAGCGACCGCGTTCAGTGCCGCCTCGGTCGCTTTTCCTTCGACGGCCCGAGCGGCCACCTTGACCACCAGAGCCTCGCCATGCACGCCCCCGACGCGGTTCCTGGACGCTCCGGGCCCCACCCGGATGGTCAGCCGCACCGACATGTTTCACCTCTCCTTGGGCCTTCCGTGCCCAGGTAATGGGTCGAACACCGACCCCGGGTACCCGTACAATCGTGGCAGTCGACGCGCAAGGCAGCGATGAGGCCATCACCTCGGAGCCGCCGGAAGAACAGCCCGGTCCCGGTGACCTGGCCCACTAGACCCGGCAGCCGCGACCAACGAAGCGGATCACGCTCGCCGTGATCAAGAGGGGTGGTACCGCGGAGCCGAGCGCTTCGTCCCTTCAGAGCCGACCGTTAGAGTCCTTTGAAGGAGAAGAAGTGTCCTTCTCGCCCCTGCCCGCGCAGGTCGACCTGCCCGCACTCGAACGCTCGCTTCTGCGCCGCTGGCAGGACGAGAAGATCTTCCAGCGCTCCCTCGACAAGAACCAGGACGGCCCCCGCTGGGTCGTCTACGAGGGCCCGCCCACCGCCAATGGAATGCCCGGTGTGCACCACATCGAGGCCCGCGTCTTCAAGGACGTCTTCCCCCGGTTCAAGACCATGCAGGGCTACAACGTGCCCCGCAAGGCCGGCTGGGACTGCCACGGCCTGCCCGTCGAGGTCGCCGTGGAGAAGGAGCTCGGCCTGTCGGGCAAGCCCCAGATCGAGGCCTACGGGATCAAGGAGTTCAACGAGCGCTGCCGCGAGTCCGTCACCCGGCACACCGACGCGTTCGAAGAGCTCACCGAGCGCATGGGCTACTGGGTGGACCTCGCCGACGCCTACCGCACCATGGACCCGGCCTACGTCGAGTCGGTGTGGTGGTCACTGAAGGTCATCTGGGACAAGGGCCTGCTGTTCCAGGACTACCGGATCACCCCGTACTGCCCGCGCTGCGGGACGGGCCTGTCCGACCACGAGCTGGGCCAGCCCGGCGGCTACGAGACGGTGTCCAGCCCGTCGGTGTACGTGCGGATGCCCGTCACGTCCGGCCGGTTCGCGGGCAAGGACCTGCTGATCTGGACGACCACCCCGTGGACCCTGGTCTCCAACACCGCGGTCGCCGTGCACCCCGACGTCACCTATGTGGTGGCCGAGAAGGACGGCGAGACCCCGGTGATCGTCGCGGAGCCGCTGCTGGAGTCCGCGCTCGGCGAGGGCTGGACGGCCACCGAGTCCTTCCCCGGCGCCGAACTGGAGCGCACCCCCTACTCCCGCCCGTTCGACCTGGTCGAGATCCCCGGCGCGCACTTCGTGCTGCTCGCCGACTACGTCACCGTCGAGGACGGCACGGGCCTGGTCCACCAGGCCCCGGCGTTCGGCGCGGACGACATGGCGACCTGCAAGCGGTACGGCCTGCCCGTCGTCAACCCGATCGGCACGGACGGCACGTTCCTGCCCGACGTCCCGCTGGTCGGCGGGGTCCTGTTCCGGGACGCCGACGCCACCCTGACCGCCGACCTCCAGGCGCGGGGCCTGCTGTTCAAGGGCTCGCACTTCGAGCACAGCTACCCGCACTGCTGGCGCTGCCACTCCGCGCTGCTCTACTACGCGCTGCCCGCCTGGTACATCCGGACCACCGAGGTCAAGGACCGGATGCTGGCGGAGAACGCCCAGACCAACTGGCACCCCGAGACGATCAAGGAGGGCCGGTTCGGTGAGTGGCTCCGCAACAACGTCGACTGGTCGCTGTCGCGGTCGCGCTACTGGGGCACTCCCCTGCCGATCTGGACCTGCCCCGACCAGCACGTCACCTGTGTCGGTTCGCTGAAGGAACTCGGCGAGCTGGCGGGCGAGAACCTGTCGGCGCTGGACCCGCACCGCCCGTTCGTCGACGACGTGACCTTCCCCTGCCCGGTCTGCGCGCAGACCGCGACCCGCGTCCCCGACGTCATCGACGCCTGGTACGACTCGGGCTCCATGCCGTTCGCCCAGTTCGGCTACCCGGGCTCCGACTCCGCGGAGTTCGCGCAGTCCTACCCGGCGCAGTTCATCTGCGAGGCCACCGACCAGACCCGCGGCTGGTTCTACTCGCTGATGGCCGTCGGCACCCTCGTGTTCGACAAGTCCGCCTACGAGAACGTGCTCTGCCTCGGCCTGATCCTCGCCGAGGACGGCCGGAAGATGTCCAAGCACCTCGGGAACGTGCTCCAGCCGATCCCGCTGATGGACAAGCACGGCGCCGACGCGCTGCGCTGGTTCATGGCCTGCTCGGGTTCGCCGTGGGCGCCCCGCCGGGTCGGTGACGCCGGTCTGGAGGAGGTCGTCCGGAAGGTCCTGCTGACCTACTGGAACACCGCCTCGTTCTTCGTGCTGTACGCCAACGCGGCCGCCGCGCAGGACAACGCCTGGACCCCCGACCGGCTCGGCGAGGCGCCCGCACCCGCCGACCGGCCGCTGCTGGACCGCTGGGCACTGGCCGAGCTGAACCGGACGGTCGCCGAGGTCACCACCGCGCTGGAGTCGTTCGACACCCAGACCGCCGGACGCCGGCTCGCCGAGTTCATCGACGATCTGTCCAACTGGTACGTGCGCCGCTCCCGCCGCCGCTTCTGGGAGGGCCCCGTCACGGCCGACGGCCACAGCGCCTTCGCCACCCTGTACACGTGCCTGGAGACCCTCACCAAGCTGATGGCCCCGCTGGTGCCGTTCGTGACCGACCATGTGTGGGACGTCATCAAGCCGGCCGGGGCGCCCGAGTCGGTGCACCTGGCGTCGTGGCCGGTCGTGGACGAGGCGCTGCTGAACGCCGAGCTGTCCGGGCAGATGGGCCTGGTCAGGCGGCTGGTCGATCTGGGCCGCGCCGCCCGTACCGCTTCGGCCGTCCGGATCCGGCAGCCCCTCGGCCGCGCCCTCATCGGCGCGCCCGGCTGGGCGGCGCTTCCCGCGGAGCTGCGCGCGCAGATCTCCGAGGAGCTGAACGTCGCGGAGTTCCAGGATCTGTCGTCGATCGGCGGCGATCTCGTCGACTTCGAGGTGAAGCCGAACTTCCGTGAGCTCGGCAAGCGCTACGGCAAGCAGACCCCGCTCGTCGCGAAGGCGATCACGGCGTCCGATCCGGCCGCCCTGGTCACCGCGCTGCGCGGCGCGGGCTCCGTGCTCGTGACGGCCGACGAGGTCGGCGAGGCGTCGCTGACCGCCGAGGATCTGGTGATCACCGAGCGGCCGAAGTCGGGCTGGGCGGTGGAGTCCGCGAACGGCGAGACCCTCGCCCTCGATCTGGAGATCACTCCCGAGCTCCGCAGGGCCGGCCTGGCCCGCGAGGCCGTCCGGCTCCTCCAGGAGGCCCGCAAGACCACGGGCCTGGACGTCACCGACCGCATCACCGTCCTCTGGTCCGCCGAAGGCGAACTAGCCGAAGCCCTCCGCGACCACACCCCCGACATCGCCACCGAGGTCCTCGCCACCACCTTCACCGAGTCCCCCACCACCACCACCACCCCCACCCACACCGACCCCGACCTGGGCCTCTCCTTCACCCTCACCAAGGCCTGATCGCACCGCACCGCAGGACGGCCCGCCGGGGTTCCGGCGGGCCGTCCGCGCTTTCCACGAGATCATGGACGCGTAGTGTCGCGTTTGGGATAGTGGGGGGGTGGATTTGGAGAAGAAGAGCGAGCTGCGGGCGTCTGACGCTGACCGGGAGGCCGTCGCGGGGCGGTTGGGGGACGCGCTGGCCGAGGGGCGGCTGGCGCCTGAGGAGTATGCCGAGCGGCTTGACGTGCTCTATACGACCAAGACGTACGCGGAGCTCGAACCGTTGATTCGCGATCTTCCGTCGGATGCCGAGGACGGGCCGACGATCTCGCTGATCAAGGGGGCGGAGCCGGTGCAGGGCGCGCCCACGCAGCGGTCCAGCACGATCGTGGCGATCTTCGGTGGCGCCGAGCGGAAGGGACGCTGGCTGGCCGAGCCGACCACCACCATCACGACGATCTTCGGTGGGGTCGATCTGGACTACCGTCAGGCGGTCCTCACCCGGCGGGAAGTCGTCGTCAACGTGGCGTGCGTCTTCGGCGGGATCGACGTCGTCGTCCCGCCCGGTGTGCGGGTGGTGTCCGAGGTCTCGGCGATCTTCGGCGCGGTGGACGACGCGGAGAACGACACCGTCGACCCGCAGGCCCCCGTGATCCGCTTCACCGGGTTCGTGCTGTTCGGCGGGATCGAGTTCAAGCGCAAGCTTCCCAAGGAGCAGCGGCAGGCCCAGCGCGCGGCCCGCCGCGCCGAACGCCGCGACCGCCGCACCTCCGGCTGACCTGGAGAAACGACGCGGGGAAGAAACACAGAAAAGGGACGCCCGTGGGCGTCCCTTCCGTCGTCCGTGCCGCTAGTGGGCGTGTTCCTTGTCCGGCTGGCAGACCAGGCACGGGGTGCAGCCCCTGGCCTTGGCCTCGGTGCGAGGCAGGCTCTCCAGATCCTCGTCCTCCTCACCGATGTCCTCGATGAGGGCGCAGTCGGTGCGGTGGTAACGCTTGGTGCCGCTGAGGATCCGGACGATCGGCCCCTCGTCGGCGGGTTCCTCCGCCGGCTCGCGGGACTCCGGCACCGCGACGGGCAGCGGCTCCTCGACGGTCGGCGCGGGGGCCGCGGCGGGCGCCTCGGCCTCCTCTTCCTTGATCGCCTCGGCCAGTACCTGCTCCAGGTCGGGCACGGCGGCGGGCTTCCACGCGGCGTCGGTCAGGGTCTCGGTGGCCGGGGCGGACTCCCACTCACGGGCGGCCGGGACCTCGTCGGTCCTGGTGACGTCCTCGTCCTGCGCCGCGGGCTCCTCGGCGGGAACCGTGAAGGACGGGTCGTCGAGCGGGCTGGGCTTCTCGGTGCCGACCTTGTCCAGCTTGTCCAGGCCGAGCGAGCGCCGCTCCTCAGGAGTGGGCGCGTACGGCGAGGGCCGCCAGTCGGTCGTGGTCTCGGTCGCCGACGGCTCCGCGGGAGCGCTCCAGTCCTGGACCGGGAAGTCGGTGACGGTCGCCGGTTCGGGGAAGGCCGCGACGGGCTGGTCGATCGGCGCGGACTGGCTCCAGTCCGGCGCGGTGACCTGCACTTCGGGAGCCGTGGGGTAAGCGGAATCCGCGGACTCGAAATCGGCGGGCTCGGTCTCCTCGGTGGAGACCTCGCCTGCCGGAGCCGCCATGGCGCGCGCCGCCAGGGCGGTGTCCGGCAGGCAGGCGGTGCAGGGGCTGAACCCCTCCTCCTGCGCCTCGACGTAGGTCAGGTCCTCGGTCTGGCGACCGGCGAGCTGACGGCAGGTGTCGAGGTGGTAGCGCTTGCGGCCCGGGACGACGTAGACGATCGCGTCGTCGGGGACCTCGACCGACGGCATCGGGAACGACACCGGGGTCTCGAACGCGACCGGCTCCGCGTACTCCTCCGCCGGGGCGATCGGAGTGCGGGCAGCCGCCTGGCGGGCGGCCTTGCCGGTCGGACGGGTCTTGTTCACCGGGCGGGCGGCGGCGGGGCCGAACAGCTCCCTGCGCCTGATGAGCACCCCGATGGCGAGGCACAGGGCGGAGACGACGCTCACAGCGATCGAGACGTAGATCAGCTGAAGCCCGGTCAGGCCCAGTACTCCCTGCTCCTGCGTCACGATCCCCGCCACCAGCAAGGCGATCGCTCCGACGACGAGCAGGCCACTCAGGATGATCACAAAATCTTCCTCTCCCCGGCTTTCGAGCAGACCGGCCGGTGCGCCGCTTCCAGTGAGCGGCGTCACGGCCGATTCAGCACCCTATCGCTACAACCGGAGGCCGGTCGTCACGGGAGTGCGCGCCTTCCCAAATGCTTCCCGGGGAAATTCGTCCCCGAGTGAGCGGACGGGAAGGACACCAACCTGCTCGAACTCTTACTCTCAGACCCTGCGCTCGTGCGGCTGGGGCTCCACGGCGTGGAAGGCGCCCGTACCGCTGTGCTGCTGAGCGGGCTCGCTCGGCGGCGGGAACGGGGTCGGGCCGGAGGAGACCTGCGCGGGCTGGCCGTTGCGGACGTCGTGGGCGACGACCGCGACCGGCTGCGGGCCCGTGATGGTCGGGCCGGAGGGGAAGCCCTCCGTCGCGCCGACCTCGAGCTCGCGGAGCTGGCCCTCAAGGTAGGCCTTGAGCCGGCTGCGGTACTCGCGTTCGAACGCGCGCAGGTCGTCGACCTTGCGCTCCAGCTCCTCACGCTGCTGCACGAGGGAGCCCATGACCTGGCGGTGCCGCTCCTGGGCATCGCGGTCGAGCTGCTCGGCGCGCGAACGGGCCTCGGAGACGATCTGGTCGGCCTGGCGGCGCGCCTTGCCGAGGATCTCCTCGGCCTCGCGACGGGCCCGTCCCAGGGTCTCGTCGGCCTCGCGGCGGGCGTCGGCGATCGCCTGGTCGGCGGTCTGCTGGGCGAGCGCGAGCACGCGGGCCGCGGTGTCCATGTTGTCCTCGGTGGACGGACGCTGGACGATGCGCTCCTCGTGCGCGAGCCCGAGGCCCATGGGCTCGGGCTGCTGCTGCATGACCGGCTCGTGGCGCACGGGCTCGGGCATCGGGGGGGCCAGATCGGGCTTGGGCTCCACGATGGGGGCGGCCATGGCCGGGATCTTGCCACGGAGCGTCTCGGCCAGTTTGGCGCGGAGCTCCTCGTTCTCCTGGATCAGACGGTCGAGCTCGGCTTCGACCTCGTCGAGGAAGGCGTCGACCTCTTCCTCGTCGTATCCAGGTCGAAGCCTGGTCGTGCTGAACTGCTTGTTCCGCACATCCGCGGGTGTCAGCGGCATGTTGGTCTCCTTGGCGCGCTTGGAGTTTGTCCCGAAGGACGGTATCCGATCAGAGCTCCGTCACGAAGGCGATCATGATGTCAGCCCCCCGACGATCCTGATCAAGATCAGGACTGCCAGGAAGAGCACCATGAAACTCAGATCGAGACTCACGTTACCCAATCGCAACGGTTTGAAGATACGCCTCAGTCGCACCAGGATCGGCTCGGTGACCGTCCAGATGGGTTCGGCGAACACGAGCACGACCCCCTTGGGCCGCCAGGGCTGCCGGGACGTGCTCTCCGCGTACATCTTGAGGTAGTCCAGAATCAGTCTGCCGATCAAGATCAGCAGAAAAAGATAAAGGACGACGGTCAGAATCGATCCAACGACTGTCACGGACACTCTCGCATGTGGCTGTCAGCTTTGGTTGAAGAATCCGCGTTCTGCCATCCGCGCCTTGTCTTCGGCGGTCACCTCGACGTTGGCCGGGGACAGCAGGAACACCTTGTTGGTAACACGCTCGATGCTCCCATGGAGACCGAACACCAGACCAGCCGCGAAGTCGACGAGACGCTTGGCGTCGCTGTCGACCATCTCGGTGAGGTTCATGATCACCGGAGTGCCCTCACGGAAGTGCTCCCCGATGGTCCTGGCCTCGTTGTAGGTCCTGGGATGAAGCGTAGTGATACGCGCCAAATCCGGCACTACCATCTCACGACGTTCCTGTGCCGGAACCGCGGGCGGCTCGACGGACGGGACCGTGGTCGTGCGGTGGTCCTCTTCGAGGTCGATCTCGTGACGGCGCTCCTCGTGGGGATCGTCGTCGTAGTAGTCGTCGTACTCGTCATAACGGTCGTCCTCGACGAGGCCGAGGTAGACCGCCATCTTGCGCATCGCGCTGGCCATGGGCCCCTCCGTTCCAGACGTCCGCTGCCCGCTCGGACATTACCTGACGATCGCCCGCCTGCCTCCGAGCAACGCCGTACCGATGCGTACGTGTGTCGCGCCACAGGCGATCGCCTCGACGAGGTCTCCGCTCATCCCCGCCGACATGATCGTCGCATCCGGATGCGCGGCCCTCAATTCCTTTGTCAGCTCCGCGAGCCGTTCGAACGCGGGCCCGGGGTCCTCCCCGAGGGGGGCGACCGCCATGATCCCGCCGAGCGCCAGCCCCGGCGCGTCCGCGATCTCCGCCGCGAGCGGCAGGACGTCCTCGGGCCGCGCGCCTCCCCTGCCGTCGGCTTCCGGCGGGTCGAGCGAGACCTGGACCAGGCAGGTGAGCGGCTTGTCGCGGCCCTCCGCGGCCGTCGACAGCGCCGACACCAGCCGGGGCCGGTCCACCGAGTGGACGACGTCGGCGTACTTCAGTGCCGACTTCACCTTGTTGGTCTGCAGACGCCCCACGAAATGCCAGTTCAACGGCAGATCGCGGAGTTCGGCGGCTTTGGGGCCCGCCTCCTGGTCGCGGTTCTCGGCCACCTCGGTGATCCCGAGCCCGGCCAGCAGCCGGACGTCGGAGGCCGGGAAGGTCTTGGTCACCGCGACCAGGGTGATCTCCGCCACCTCGCGGTCGGCCTTGGCGCAGGCGTCCGCGATCTTCTCGCGGACGTCCTGCAGGTTGGCCGCGAGCTCTTCTTCTCGGGTCACAGATCTACTTCAGGAAGTCCGGCACATCGAGGTCGTCGTCCTCGTCGAAGACGACGGGACGGCGCCGGGACGGCTCGGAGAACCGGTCGAATCGGGAAGGCGTGTTCGCTGCCCCTGCATTGCTCGACACAGTCGGCTCGGGGTTGCTCGCCGGCTGCGGCACCTTAGGGTGCTCGGCCGGCTCCTGCTCCGGCTCCGGCGCGGTGGCCTGGGCCGGCTCCGGCTCGGGCGTGTGCACGGGGGCGGCCGCCTCGTTCACCACGGTCGCCTGGATGGTGGCCGGGCGGGCCGGCGGCACGTTGCGCTGGGGCGGAGGCGGCGGCGGGAGCCGTTTCACCTCCGGTTCGGGCGCTGTGGGCTGCATCTCGTCAAAACCCGCCGCGATCACGGTGACGCGCACCTCGTCGCCGAGCGCGTCGTCGATCACGGCGCCGAAGATGATGTTCGCGTCGGGGGCCGCGGCGTTGGAGACGAGCTGCGCCGCCTCGTTGATCTCGAACAGGCCGAGGTCGGACCCGCCGGAGATCGACAGCAGCACGCCGTGGGCACCGTCGATGGACGCCTCCAGCAGCGGGCTGGAGATCGCCATCTCGGCGGCGGCGACCGAGCGGTCGTCGCCCCGGGCCGAGCCGATGCCCATCAGGGCCGAGCCCGCGCCGGACATGACCGACTTGACGTCGGCGAAGTCCAGGTTGATCAGACCGGGGGTGGTGATCAGGTCGGTGATGCCCTGGACACCGGAGAGGAGCACCTGGTCGGCCGCCTTGAAGGCGTCCAGGACGCTGACCTGCCGGTCGGAGATCGACAGCAGCCGGTCGTTGGGGATGACGATGAGGGTGTCGACCTCGTCGCGGAGGGTCTCTATCCCCGCCTCGGCCTGCATCGCGCGGCGCTTGCCTTCGAAGCTGAAGGGGCGCGTCACGACACCGATGGTGAGGGCGCCGAGGCCGCGGGCGATGTTCGCCACGACCGGCGCGCCGCCGGTGCCGGTGCCGCCGCCTTCACCGGCGGTGACGAAGACCATGTCGGCCCCCTTGAGGACCTCCTCGATCTCCTCGCGGTGGTCTTCCGCGGCCTTGCGGCCGACATCGGGGTTGGCGCCGGCGCCGAGGCCACGGGTGAGTTCCCTGCCGACGTCGAGCTTGACGTCGGCGTCGGACATCAATAGCGCCTGGGCGTCAGTATTGATGGCGATGAACTCGACGCCCTTGAGCCCCTCTTCGATCATTCGGTTGACGGCGTTGACACCGCCGCCGCCGATGCCGACGACTTTGATGACCGCGAGGTAGTTCTGCGGTGCTGCCACGACGAGGGGCCTTTCCGCTCGCTTGCTGTGAGTGTTTAAAGCTTCACCCTCTACTTGAGGCTTACAGTTATGTAAACCTGAGGGCTGCTAGGGACAGTAGGGCTGGCCTGCATCAGGGTCAACTAACGCGCCCGCAACCGGATCGGCGTGTCGCGGTCACGACGCGTTGCCCCGGTTCGCGGAAGTCGCAGGTCACCTGGTGGTGACCACACCCGGCGCGGACACGTCGATGGTGTGCGCGAGCCGCCCCGCCCTGGTCCTCAGCAGGGCGTCGAGCAGTTTCACCTTCTCCTTTGGCCGCTCCGCCGAGCCCCAGACCACGGTGATGCCGCCGCCGAGCCGCAGCACCACGTTCTGCGGGCTCAGCGCCTCGATGGTGACCAGACGTGACGACAATCGCGTCGGGAGGGCCGTGAGAACGCCGAGAGCGGCCTTGGTGGCGGGGTCGCCGGGACCGGGCTGGGCGACCGCGAGGACGGGCAGATTCCCCCGTCTGTCACGCGAAGTGATTACCGTCACACCGAACGCGTCCACCTGGGCGAAGCCCTGCGCCGACGGGAACACCGCGACCGGCCGACGCTCCCGGACGGTGATGACGAGGGTGGTCGGCCAGCCGCGGTCGACCGTCACCCCTTCGACCTCGCGGAGCGCCGCGATCCGCCGGGCGACCGCGCCGGTGTCGACGCGCGCCAGCGGCGCGCCGATCCGCACCTGAGCCGCGTCGGCGACCTGCTTGGACCTGAGCAGCC
>NZ_BAAGZI010000078.1:0-19749 GCF_054778695.1 Actinocorallia lasiicapitis | reverse complement strand
TACGACCAGGCGACCGCCTGGTCCCACCACGGCTACGACCTCACCGCTTGACATCCAACCTCCAGGGATGTCTGACCCCCGGGAACGGGAGCAGGTTCGGCCATGGCCAGCGGGGCTGGAGTTCTGGTGCTGCATCACCTCTGTGCGGCCAGGACGACAGTCTCGTGCGGGGCTCAGGTGGCCGCTGTCGCCGGATTCCACGCCCCCGTGGCCGCCGACGGGCCCGACAGCCTCTGCAACCTCGTAGAGATCACCGTCCGTCGATCGCCATGGCCCGTGACGTCCACGGGCGACTGCAGCTCGGTCGATGGTCTTAGGTTCAAGGTCCGATGGTGCCCGGCTGCGGGGGGTTTCTAGCATCAGGGCATGGTCTTCACAGCTGGCGTGTCTGATGTTGCCGTGGTTCTCGGTTCCGGTGGTCCGGTCGGTACGGCGTGGCTTCTCGGCCTTGCGGCCGGGCTGCGCGGTGGGGGAGTGGATCTGGGGCGGGCGGATCTGCTTGTCGGGACTTCCGCGGGTGCGATCGCCGCTGCGGCTCTGGCCACGGGACGTGATCTCAGCGAATTCGCGGACCTGCCGCCCGCGCCGTCCGGAGGCCCCGTCGGGGATCCGTCCGTGATGCCGCGCGTCTTCGAAGTGCTCGGCGCGCCCGGTGCGGACCGGCGCGCTGCCCTGCGGCAGGCCGGTGTGCTGGCCCGCAACGCCGACGCGCCGCCGGCGGAGCGGCACCTGGCCGACGTGCGACGTCTGATCGGTGCCGGCGCCTGGCCCCGGATACCCCTTTTGATCACTGGGGTGGACGTGACTATAGGCGAACCGGTGGTCTGGGATCGCGATAGCGGCGTCCCACTGCATATCGCGGTCGCCGCCAGTAGCGCCGCGCCCGGAGCGGTCGCGCCGATCACGATCGACGGCCGTCACCATATCGACGGTGCGTTCGGCGGGGGCTCTAACGCCCACCTCGCCGAGGGAGCGGGCACGCTCGTCGTCATCGAACCGCTCGCCCACCTGTTCCCCGCCCCGGCGGTCACCGGCGCTCTGAGGATCAAGCCGGACGAAGCCGCGCTGGACGCCTTCGGGCCCGACATCACCGACCGGAACCGGTGGGCCGAGGCGTACAGCGCCGGACTACGCCAGTCCACGGACGTCGCCGACCAGGTCGGGCCCCACCTTCCCTGAGCCGCCACCAGGAGAAGTGCGCTGTCGGTCGGGCCGGTCATGCGGTCTTCTGGGGGTCGAGGAGCGGGGCGAAGGGGTCGGAGGCCGGGGTCGCTGGTTCTCCGGGAGTCAGGAGGCAGGCGTCCAGGAGGGTGTGGATGTGGGTGCGGTCGAGGTTCGGGCCGGTGAAGACGAGGTGCTGGACGCGGTCGCCGTGCTCGGGGGTCCAGTCGAGTTCGGCGACGACGCGGCGTTCGGGTGGGAGTCCGTTCCAGTCCGCGTCGGGGAGGGTCGCGAGCCAGGGGCCGGCGTCCTGTATTTCGATGATTCCGGCGACGGCGTCCCAGGCGATCATCCGGTCGGGGCGGTTGGCGAGCCAGAACCGGCCACGGCTGCGGACGGATTCGGTGGCGAGCGCGTCGGCGGCGTCGAAGAACCGTTCGGGATGCAGGGGGCCGGTGCGGTGCCAGACGACGGTGTCGGCGGCGGGGGTGTGGGCCTCGCAGGGGAGCCGGGCGGTGGCGGGGTCGACCCGGGCCGCGAGTTCACCGGCGCACAGGCCGGGCCCGAGGACGGAGGGCAGCATCTGGCCGGGGCCGATGACCGGGATCGTGGGGGCCAGGTGCGACAGGACGTCGCGGCACAGGGCCAGGTCCTCGGGATCCAGGCCCGGTAGCGGGGCGGGCATCAGTTCGGGGAGCACCAGCGCGGTGGCGTACTCGATCTGACGGGCCAGGACCTCGGCCAGGAACCGTTCGTCCCCGGCGGCGCTGGACTTGGCGACGTCGCGCAGGCGTTCGCCCCGGCAGATGTCGACGGGCAGGTGCTCGGCGTCCAGCGCGGTCAGGACCGCCGTCAGCCGCAGGACGTCGCGCAGGTCCACCTGGTCGAGGGCTTCCGCGACGGTCCGGGGTTCGACGCTGTCCCACAGCTCGACGACCAGGACCGGGGCCAGGCGCGCCCAGGTCAGCAGTTGCGGCAGCAGATCCTCGCGCGTCGCGCAGGTGATGCACGCGTGGTCCAGCCGGATCTCGGTCCGCTCCCGCAGGCCGCCCGTATCGCGGACGGTCCGTACGACGGTGCCGGACTCGGCGTTCCGCAGGTCGTGGTGGATCGCTGCGGCGTCCGGGTTCTCGCGCAGCAGCCGGTCCACGACCGCGGTACGGGCGGGGCCGTGCACTCCGGCGACGAGCACAACGGGTACGGTCACTCCAGCCTCCAAGTTGAAACGATAACCGTTTTCATTATGATGGCACAGCCGTACGAAGGAGAGAACCCATGGCACGCAACGACGCCCGGCCGCTGATCAAACTGCGGTCGACGGCGGGGACGGGCCACACCTACGTGACCCACAAGAACCGCCGCAACACCCCGGACCGCCTGGCCCTGCGCAAGTACGACCCGGTCGTCCGCCGCCACGTGCTCTACCGAGAGGACCGCTGACCATGAAACCCGGCATCCATCCCGCCTACCTGCCGGTCGTGTTCCGCGACACGGGCGCGGACTTCGCCTTCCTCACCCGCTCGACCGCCACCAGCGACAGGACGATCGAGTGGACGGACGGCAACACCTACCCCGTCATCGACGTCGACGTCTCCTGCGCGTCCCATCCCTTCTACACAGGCCGGTCCCGCACCGTGGACGTCGCAGGCCGGATCGAGAAGTTCCAGCGCCGCTACGGGACCAGGCCGTGACCGCCCGCTGCCTGCTGACCGGCGCGAAGCCCCGGTTCGGCAAGAAGGTCTCCCACTCCCACCGGCGCACCAACCGCCGGTTCAACCCCAACGTCCAGACCAAGCGGTACTGGCTGCCGAGCGAGCGGCGGCACGTGCGGCTGCGGCTGTCGGCGCGCGGCATCAGGACGATCGACACGATCGGCATCGAGGCCGCCGTCGCCCGCATCCGAGCCCGAGGAGAGAAGATCTGATGGCGAAGAAGAGCAAGATCGTCGCGAACGAGCGGCGCCGGCTCCTGGTCGACCGGTACGCCGTCCGCCGCGCGGAGCTGAAACGGCTGATCCGCAGTCCCCGCACCGCCGAGTCCCTCCGGACTGCCGCCGTCCGGGAGTTGGGCCGCCAGCCCCGCGACGCGAGCGCGACCAGGGTCCGCAACCGCGACACGGTCGACGGCAGGCCCCGCGGGCACCTGCGCAAGTTCGGGATCTCCCGGATCCGCTTCCGGGAGATGGCCCACCGCGGCGAACTGCCCGGCATCACCAAGTCCAGCTGGTAAGGAGCCCGCCATGGCCGTCCCCAAACGCCGCACCTCACGCTCACGCACCCGGACCCGCCGCGCCCAGTGGAAGGCGCCCCGCCCCGACCTCGTCCCGATCGAGATCGACGGCACCACCCACCACGTCCCCCGCCGACTCGTTCGCGCCTACCAAGGCGGCCTCATCCAGCCGTGAACCGCGCCTCTTGATCGGTACCGGGTGCCGTGCGGAAATCCCGAGGCCGACCATGATCGTTCACCGCTCATGTACGTGATGACACGTCATCGTCACGTGCATGAGCGGTTGACCAGGCCAGGTGCCGCGGCCTCGCCCGGATCGCGGCGCTGTCAGATCCTGGTCATGGTGGAGACGTATCCGCAGATCCATGCGCCGGTGACGGTGGTGCCGTCGGCGCTGAACGTCCCTTCGTAGTAGGCGGGACTGCCCTTCACGCCGCCCCAAATGGTCAGCTTGTCGCCAGCCGGCTCGTACACGTAGTCAAGGGTGTTGCCGGTCGAGTCGTAGAAGCGCGACACCACGTCCGCGCCGGCCGGCTCACCGAACGGGCGCAGATTGCCGATCACTTCCAGGCTGGTGACGGGTTGCCGAACTGGCTGAGGTCGACGTGATGGAGCAGGAAGAAGCCGCCGGGCATCCACTCCTATTGGACGCTTCCCTCGGCGCCGCCGGTGATCGTCCAGGTGCCGACCAGGCGGTCCAGGGCCTTCAGGGCAGTGCTCCGCTCGTAAGTCTCCGGAATCTCGTTTTCCTTGCGGTTGGTGAATGCTCGCCGGTACCTCGGAGGCGGCCTGCGGGCCCCGAGACCTCGCGGATTCCCTGACCGGCAACCAGATCGAACAGCGCTATCTCCTCAACCGAGCCGACTACTTCAACTGGCATCCGCCCGGCCACCCCACGGCTCGAGCCGACCCACGCACAGCCGAGACCACGACACACCAGCGCGACGGCAGCCGCCACCCACGCGCCGCAACCCGCCCAGGGCTTCCCCAAACCACTGGCCAACCCCGAATGCCCGCAGACCATGCTGCTGGTCGCGCTGCCGGCCGGCGCAGCGAACTTCCGGCAAATCGGGACGAGACCGCTGACCTGTCCGAGAGGTTGCCGAGGCGTCTGGGTGCTCAGATCGCGGGCGTGTACCGAAGGCAAGTTGCGCTCGATCTCACAGTTGGCCTCACCCGACCGCACCCAAGAGCGCCACGAAGCCCCCACCAGTCCCACCACCGCCGATACCTGGCGTCCTACGGCGTTCCCGGGGCTTGCGACGCCTCGGCCAGGGCGGCTGACGGGTTCAGGACGAGGCCGCTGTTGAGTGGGGGGACGTCGCAGTCGGCGATGCCCGTGTCTTCGCATTCTTTGAAACCGCCCCAGACCAGGAGCTGCTTGCCCGTCCATAGGCGGGTGCCGCCGGAGCGTGGGACGCCCGCGTGCGGCGGGAGGTTCACCCAGCGGTTCTCCCGTTCGAGGAAGGCGAACCCTCCTTGTTTCGGACGACCGCCCCAGCTGAGGACCATGTCACCGGCACGGATCAGGGGGCTGACGAGGCCCTGCGGGACATCGGGCAGGGATGTCCACGGGCCCCGGGCGGTGCCACCGAACATCACCTGCCCGCCCCGTGAATCCTTGGCGTTGCCGACGAGGAACAGCCGGCTTCCCGTCCAGGCCATGTCGTTGGTGCGGCCCGTGCTCATCGGAAAGGCGGGCAGCCGCGACCAGGTGTCCGCGGCGGGGTCGTAGGCGACGCGCTCGTTGTGCGGCTCGGTGATGACGATCAGGCGGTCACCGTCCCAGATAGCGAAAGAGCGGTGGAATCCTTTGAGCTGGACGGCCGGCAGCTTCCGCCAGGTTCTCCTCTGCGGGTTGTAGGCGAGCCCGCTCGTCTTCCGCGATTGCCATTCGTTCGGGTCGCTGCCTCCCCAGACCACCAGCTCCGAGCCTGTCCACACCGCCACCGGCCCGCCGAACGCATACTTGAACGGCCACTTCGGACCGGCGGGCAACGCCTCCCACGCGTCGGCCTCAGGATTGTAGGCAGCCCCGTCGGTCAGCCAACGGCCCCTCACATCGGACCCGCCCCACACCAGCAGCCGACCCCCCGTCCACACCGACACGGCGCCCTTGCGCGCCGACAGCGGCCCAGCCGCGATCGGTCGCCAAACGTCCGTTCCCGGAGCATAGGCCGCCCCATCCGCCATCGGCCGCCCCGCCCTGAAGCCCTGCCACCCGGCCCCTCCCCACACGACCATCTCAGTGCCGGTCCAGGCGACGACCTCCCCTGTCCGAAGACCCAACGGCGACGCCGGAATCTCCCGATCCGCTTCCGCAGGCCCGACTGCGTCCCCCCGCCGATCCCCACCGCCCGAGCACCCCGAGACCACCACGATCAACACCACAGCCAACCAGATCTTCCGCATACCACTCCTCAGCCAGGTCACCTACAGACGACACCGACCGACCCCGACGTTGCACGCACCCGAACCCCACCGGCCAACCGCCCTGAACGCAGAGCAGGTCCCGCTCTTGCCGCTGAGCTGAAGATCGGGATGAGTATCGCGGAGGCCAACCGTGCCAAGAAGATCGAGACCACGGTTAAGATCTTCATCTCCCGCAAGGTCGGAGTCGCCACCAACGGTGCGCCCACCCGTGCAAACCTCGCGGCATCGGCACTGGCTTCACAGCCAAGCAGCTTCGCGGGGCGTATCCCAAACTCCGCCTCAACACCGTCACCGTGCCCGGCTACCGGCACGTCGATCTGGGCTTTCAACTCAACAAGGTGTAGGTGATGCCGCTCGGCGGAGACGCGGAAGGGCCTGTCCTCGTCATCGATAGGTGTGGTGGCTTGCTCTCATGCTCACGCTGAGTGCGGGAGTCGTTTGGAGCGGGGTGAGATCAAAGCGGGATTTCTGGCTGGCTGGGTGGCGGGGTGGGCGTGCGAAGTGATTTCTTCTTTTTATGGCTTTTGCGTGGCGTGGGCGGCTGATCGCCTTGGGGACCGGGGTGGCGACGGTCGCTGGGGGTGTGGCCACGAACCGGGTGGAGGGGCCCTGGTGGGTGCAGGTGCTGTGGTTCTCGGGTGCTGTCGGGTCGCTGCTTGCGGCCGGTTGGCTTCGGTACGCGGCTTCGCGGACTCTGCCGCCGGCGGGCGGCACGGGTGGGGCTTCTGTGGTCGTGTCGGGCACGGGGAAGGCGACGTCGGGTTCCGGGGGTTCGGCGAACACCGGGTTGCGGGGGTGGGCGGGATCGCTGCCGGATCAAGTAGCGGTGGAGCGGACCGGGGTCGCGGAAGCCTCTGACGGTGGGAACGCCAACACCGGTGTTCAGCTCGACTGATGGATCGTGAGACGAGGGTCAGAGCGCGCGATTCGGTGACTCGACACGCCACCGTCGCCCGTACGGGCGCAGCGACCAGTACCGGTGGATACAGCAACTCCGGCCATCACGAGGGCGATGTGTATCTCGCCCCTCCCGCGGTTCCCGCCCGGTCGTTCTACCTTCACCAGGTGGCGAGGATCGTCCCGGATCTGCTGATCGGCCGGGAGGCCGAGCTGGCGGAGCTCACGGAGTTCTGTCTCGCTGACGATGATGTGCTGCCGAGATACCTGTGGTGGCGGGCGGATGCCTGGGCGGGTAAATCGGCGTTGATGTCGTGGTTCGTTCTTCATCCGCCGGTGGGCGTGCGGGTGGTGTCGTTCTTCATCACCTCCCGGTTCGCGAGCAACTCCGACCGCACGGCCTTTCTGGAGATCGTGCAGCAGCAGTTGGCGGAGATCACCGGCCGGCCGGAGCTGCAGCCGCTTTCGGAGGCGACTAGCCAGTCGCGGTTTGGGCAGCTGCTGCATGAGGCCGCCGAGGTCTGTTCCCGGGCGGGGGAGCGGCTGGTCCTGCTGGTGGACGGCCTGGACGAGGACACTGGGATCGGTGAGGGAACCCATGGGCACAGCATCGCCGCGCTGCTGCCGTCCAACCCGCCGCCAGGCGTACGGGTGGTGGTGGCGGGACGGCCGAACCCGCCGATCCCGTCCGACGTCCCGGCCCACCACGCCCTGCGCTCCCCGGACATCGTCCGGCGCCTCGCCGCATCGGACAAGGCGAGAGTGATCAGGGACATCGTCATGCGGGAGTTGGACCACCTGCTGGAGGACACCGGGATCGCGAACGAGATCCTCTGTCTGGTCACAGCGGCCCGCGGCGGCTTGAGCGCCGAGGACCTCGCCGAGCTGACGTCCGCACCGTTGCGGACGGTGGAGAAGGTCCTGTCGCGGCCCTCAGGACGGACGTTCACCGGCAGGACGGGACGCTGGCGGCCCGAGACCGACCGCAGGCTGTTCGTCCTGGCCCATGAGGAACTCCAGATTCACGCGGAGAAGTACCTGGGCGCCCGGACCCTCGCGAGCGTCCGCGAACGCCTGCACCGCTGGTGCGACAGCTACAGCGGCAGGGGCTGGCCGGCCGATACCCCGGAGTACCTGCTGCGCGGCTACTACCGGCTGCTGGCCTCCACCGAAGATCTGCGGCGAATGACGGCGTGCGCTGCAGATCTCGACCGGGCGGACCGGATGCTCGACCTGAGCGGTGGCGACGCTCAAGCACTCGCCGACATCGCCGCCATTCAGGACCTGTGGTGTCAGCAGGCCGAACCGGATCTCACGGCGGCGCTCGCCGTCGCCATCACTCGTCAGAAGATCGTCCAGCGCAACAGCAATGTCTCCAGGGCTCTGCTGCGCGCCTGGGTGCTGCTCGGCAATCCCAACCGCGCTGAAGCACTCGCCCACTCCGTCGCCCCACCCGGCGACCGGGCGGAGACCCTGATCTCGCTCGCCAATGTGATGGCAGAGACAGATGACGTTGAACGTGCTCGAGGCCTGGCCACTCAGGCCCAGACCATCGCCGAAACCATCCCTGATTCAGACAGCCGAGCGGCAGTCCTGATCCAGCTGATGCTGGCGGTGCTGGAGATCGATGGTGTCGACCGTGCAGAAGAGATCGCCCACTCCATCGACAGACCCGATGCTCGGGCGTCGGCGCTGACCGCGTTGGCCGGGGTGATGGCGGACAGGGACCTCGACCGTGCTCGTGGCCTGGCTCACCAAGCCGGGACGGTCGCTCGTACGATCCTCGATTTCGGCGGGCAGGCAGCGGAACTGACCTCGCTGGCGGGAACGCTAGCGGATGCCGGTGAGTATGGCCGGGCTCGCGAGCTGGCCGAACAGGGTGGCAGCATCGTCAGTCGGCTCCCCCTGGCTTACGACCGGGCTTCGGCGTTGGTCGCCTTGGCGGCGGTCATGGCGAAGGCCGGCGAACACGACCGTGCTCTCGAGTTTGTTGAGCAAGCAGAAACTATCGCTGCCGACATGCCCAGGCCCGGCGAGCGGGCGCAGGTCTTGGCATCGGTGGCAACGGTTCTGGTGGGTGTTGGAGACATCGCTCGTGCTGAGGCCATGGCACAAATGATCAACGAGCCCGACGAACAGGCGTTTGCTCTGACCTCGCTCGCTTTGGCGATCGTGAAGGCCGGAGATCCCGGCCGGGCTGAAGCGATCATCCGCACGATCTCAGTGCCGAAAGATCAATCATGGGCGCTCGTGCTGTTGGTCGATGCCCTGCTGAAGATTCCGAACATCGATTGTGCAGAGGGCCTCGCGCGAACCATCACTGAATCTCACGATCGGGCGGAGGCGTTTACCGCGCTGGCCGAAGCAATACTGGAAAGCGGAGATATCGACAGGGCCTGCGACGTTGTAGAACAGACTTGGATCAGCCTCAGTAACATCACCTCTCCTCGCGCTCGGGCACTGAGGATGGAGTCGCTTGTCGAGGTTCTGGCGAATGCAGGGGACCACGAGCGCGCCGAATCACGGGCGCGCTCCATCGCGATCCCTGAAGAACGGACTGCGGCGCTGGGCGCCTTGGCGAGCATCCTTGCGGAGTTCGGGGACATCGATCGGGCTCGAGGACTCGCTGAGCAAGCCGAGGCCGCTGCACGTACGATCCCCGATCGCAGCGACCAGGTGGCGGCACTGTGGGCCCTGGTCGAGGTGGTGCTGGATCTTGAGGACAGTGACCGAGCCGAAGAAGTCGCCCGAACCGTCCCCGCTCCTGAGGTCCTAGGACCTGTATTGATCTTGTTGGCGAAGCGGTTGGCGTATTCAGAAGGCCGCGATCGGGCACGAAGACTGCTCCGTGTGGCCGAAGGTCTCGCCCGAGCGATTACCAGCACCGATGACCAGGCGTTCGGATGGGCATCGTTGGTCGAGGCGGTGGCGGCGGTCGGGGATTTCGATCATGCAGAGGCGATCGCCCACTCCATCACCGACCCTGACGTTCTGGGGTGGGCGTTGAGGGAGCTGGTGTTCGCCCTTGCTGAGGACGACCAAATCAGTTGTGCTGAAGCGATCGCAGGTTCAATGGCCGATCCCGAAGATCGGGTAGCGGCGTTGAGTTTTTTGGTGAAGGCGATGGCGAGGGTAGGGGAACTCGACCGTGCTCGTGAACTGCTGGCTGAAGCCGAAACCATTGCTCGTGCCACTGCTGCCAACCTGTTCGGTCACCGGGAGTCGGCCTTGAAGGCGACGGCGGCCGCGGCTGCGGCGCTTGGTGACTTTGATCATGCCGAGGCGATCGCCCGCTCTATTAATGACGCTGACCTGCAAGGGCGGTCGTTGAGCGAGCTCATAGATGCCCTTGTGGGGGACGGCCAGGTCGATCGTGCTGAAGTGATCGCTGGTTCGGCCACTGTTCCTGAAGTTCGGGTCGCGGTATTGAGCTCCTTGGCGGCGGCGATGGCGCGTACCGGGGAGGTCGCGCGGGCCAGGGAACTGCTTTCCGAAGCGGAGACCGTCGCCCGCTCTGCTCCTGAGCTCCGCGGCAGGGAGCGGGCGCTGCTGGCGGCGGCGGAGGCGGCGGCGGTAGTCGGCGATCTTGATCGTGCCGAGGTGGTCGCCCGCTCCATCACCGATCCCTATCTCCAGGGATTGGCCTGGAGATCGCTGGCGGAGGCGACGGCGGCAGGCACTCAGCCGCCTGATTCGCGAGGAAGGCTCCTAGCCCAGGCCCTCGTTCGATGCGACTACTGGGAGGTTCTCGGACCTATTGCCCGGGTCGCTAAGCAAGCCGTCATCGCTAATGCCCACCGGATTCCCTGAATTCTCGGTCCATGTCTACGGGATCGCTCCCTCGGCGCGGCTGTCCGGATTGCCATTGCAACTTTTCGTGAGGGATTCCTAGTCTGGGTCTCCGTTGGTGACCACGGGTATGGGATGTGGTCATGGGGGGCGCGGTGATGCGTGGCTGCCGTTGGGGGTGGGCGGCGCCGGTTGTGTTCGTGGTCGCGGGGTACGCGGGGTCGCCGAGTTCGGGGGTGACGTTGCCGAGCCGGCCGTCGACGCGGCCGGGGATCGTGAGCCGGAGGTACTGGAGAGTGCTGTGCGGTAGGTATGGCGGGCGGAAGTGGGATCGGGGAGGAAATCGAATGCCTCTTCGATCCAGGCCTGATGTTTTGGGTTGGCAGGCAGGCTGTCGAGGACCGTGGTGGCCCAAGCGGCATCGTGGTCGAACAGGAGCGCGGTTGCGGCGTAGCGCACGTGGAGAGGTTGTTCGTCCATAAGCGCGATGAGACTGAGGCATTCGCGGTCAGGGCAGAGTTCCGTGAGGATCTCCCGACGGGGCGCGTCAGTGGCGAGCCAGTTGCGGACGGTCTGTGCAAGTGCGCCCTGCGGAATTTCAGAATGCGAACGGAGCAGGCGGAGCGCGGCCGTCGCGATCTCAGGCGAGGTGCTCGGGTCGAGAGCAAGGTTCGACAGCGTGGATGGGTGGCCGGCTTGGGCTAGATGGGCAGCGAGAGCCAAGCGGTCATCCGGAGCGAGATCGTCGCTGCAGAGGCGTTCTGCCGTGCCTGCGTGCCTATCGTCCTCTGTGAGGAGCCAGGCGAGCAGGCTCCGCCGGTCTGCGGCAGCAAGTGCGTCACCCACCACTAGGCGGTGGAGATTGCGGGCGCGCCAATGGGGTCGGAGCAGGTTCTGGAGAGCGACGTCACGGACCGTTCCGTGCAGGGTGTCGTCCAGGGCGAGCCTGACGACTTCTTCGCGGTCGTCGCTTACCCGGGCCAGGGCAAGGGCCACGCCGTTGCGAAGGTTATCTGTGCTCACGCCCGGCTCGAGGAGGACTCGCAGGAGCGTAGGGGAAAGGCGTCGGTGATTCATCTCGGTGAACAGCACTTGCTCGAGGGCCACGCCGAATTGGCGAATCGTGGTCGCGAGGTATTCCTGTGGCAGATTTTCCCGGCGTAGGAGGCGGAGGACCACTGCAGTCCGCTCCTCCAACGTGAAGTCGGCTCTCGACGCGAACGGGCCGGCTTCCTCGCTCGGCACGAGACGCGCGAGAAGCTTAAGGGTGGAGATCCGCCATGGGGTCTGCGGGGGTGCGGCCAATCGGCGCAAGAGGTCTAGATCAGGTGTTCCGGTCAACAGTGCGAAGGCACGATCCGCCGCCAGCGACCGCACCGCCGATTCCAGCACGTCTGCAGTGGCCAGGTCGCAGAGGACTGCGGCCGCTGACAGGCCGCTGCGGCCGGAGAGGATGTGAATCACGGATTTCACGGCTTGGGGAGGGAGGACTCCCGAATACACGAGATCGGCGAGCTGGGCCTCAGTCAGGTGGTTTGCGACGAGCATGAGATGCCCGGCAGCAGGACGGCGATGTGCCCGCCCCCAATGTCCGTGCAGCGCAGCGACCAGCGGGCTCGGATCATCCCCGAGCACAATGAGATATCCGGCGACCCTCATCTTCTCGGCAGGGCTGAGATCAGCGGCGTCAAGTAGGGGGCGTAGCGCATCGGCCCCAAGTGCGAAGATCGCCGCCTCACTTCCGGCGATCCCGCCCAGAGCGAACAGACGTCTAGCCGCTGACGGGAACCTTGACAACGCCTCGAACGCAGCCGCTAGCAAACGCTCATTGGGGACGTCCGAATGGCGGGGCGCCTGTCTGCGCGGAGGCAGGGCCGTTGCCTCCATAAGCAGTGCTCCCTCGTCGAGCAGCGTCGCGGCGGCTTCGCAGAGCAGTTCGTCCAGGTCGGAGCGCGCTGGAGAGGGCCTGGCCGCAGGCGCCAGAGCGGGTGCTTGGATCGCGCGTACCCATGTTCGCCACCCCCGACCTCGCCCTTGCGCTCTATGAGTATCTGGAGCATGTGCCCGGATCAGGCGTTCCAGGGTCTCGGCCGCTCGCGAATCGTTGTTCGGCGCCAGTGCTGCCGCTGCCTCCACGGTCTCCTCTGGTCGAAGCTCGCTCCCGGCGATCAGCTCGCCGAGGACTCGATATGCGTCGGGTGCTGCATCAGGTGATGCAGAGAACCTGATGAGCAAGAGCGCAGCGGCGAGACGGTCGGAATCGGTGGAGTCGGGGTCTTGAGCCAGCCCGTTGAGGACGGTGAATCCCTCGGTATGGCCCTGTGCCAGCAACGTCGCCGCAGCCCCGCGTCGGACGGTGACGACTTGCAGTGGGTCCTCCGCGGCGCGAACAATCAGCGGGATGGCGAAGGCTGGCAGATCCTCGCTGAAGTTCGCGGGATCGTGGTCGAGTCTCCCCGATACGCGGGGATCGCCGCGGCCGAGGAGTCGAAGGATCAGGAAGTAGGCGGCGCGCGGGTGGTTCAGTTCGAGCTCGGTGATGACGGTAGTCGGAAGGCCGCTCTCTCGATCGGTCTCCGCTAGGGAATCGGCGATCGACGCGCGAATCCAAGCGTCAAAGGTGTTGTCGCGGGCGAGGTCCTCCAAGTGTTCCCTTACGAAGGGGTCGGGCAGGCCCATGAGTAGCTCCAAGCATTCACCCATGGTCGTGGGCTCGGCTGGCAGCAGAGTGAAGAGCTCCTCGATGATCTGTGCTCTGAGCTCCGAACAGACCTGCATTCCATCGACGAGGACATGGCCCGGCCCGATCGGCCCGTCAGTAGTCAGGAGTCGATCCACCACGGCATCGACGTTCATCGCTGAGCGTGCGAGGGTAAAGAGGGCGAGGCTGCGACGGATCGGATCCCTCACCTCCGCTCTCCACCGTCCCTCCAGGAACGGTTGCTCCGCGGCGATCAAATATTCGGCGATGCTCCGATGGAGAAAGTCGATCCCCTCGCCGATCGACGTTGAGTTGAACATGCCAGTGCTCATGAGAACACCCGGAAGCGCACCGATCCACTGGGACGGCAGGATGCCGGGCCTCTCGCGCCGGATTTCGTTCTCGACCTCGCTGAGTAGCGTGTCCGCCCGCCCCTCGACGGCGGCGCGGGCCGCGACCGCCAACAATCGGGGTGACCACTCTACGAGCCATTTGGTGATCTCCGCGCTCGGACCATTGGAGACAGCAGGTCTGCCTTCGCCGAGGAGGTTGATGAACTCGCCGTACAGTTCGCTGCGGGAGGACGGCAACGTCGGGTTCCGCCCGACACGCTTCTCGAAGATCATGATCGCCATGGTTGCGAGAAGAGGTATACGGACTATCTCCGTGATTCCGGCACGCTTTACCTCGGTCGAGAAGCCGAGCGTTAGCTCCTGGACGGTCATGTTGCCGTGCCGTCTGACGTCGAACCAGCGTGTCACGAAGGCGTCCAGACTGGCCTTGTCGAACGGCTGGAGCCGGAAGCAGACTGCCCCGGCTGCGGCGAGCTCGGCGTTCTCTTCGCTAGTCAGCGGACGAGTGCTGATCATTAGCCGGACCGGACTCTCATCCTGCCGCATGATCGTCATCAGTTTCCGGAGGACCTGCAGCCGTTCTTTCACATCGACGATCTCGTCGAGGCCGTCCACCAGGACGAACCAGTGGTGGCCAGGCAGCGGAGAACGCGAGAAAAGGTCGCCGTCTGTGCCGAAGGCAGCTCCGAGTGCGACCGAGAGCTCCGCACCGAGCAGCGAGGTCGCCCTGATCCGGACGGCCAGTCCGCCTCCGAGCGGGGCATGGGCTCGAGAACGCTCCGTGAGCCACCATTCAGCGCAGTCTGCGACGATCTTTCCCAGAACAGAGGTCTTCCCACCGCCGGCAGGAGCCTCGAGAACGATATGCCGATGGCGGGAGAGAAGATCGCGGACGGTGAGGGCGGGCGTCTCATGGGGCTGCACCCCACTCTCAGCGGCATGCTGTTCCACAGGCCCGCCCCCGAGGGCGCGCTGCTCCACATAGACGCGCTCCAGCGGTGCAGCAACAAGGCTTCCGAACTCGTATCGTCCCTCTTCGGCCGTGCTCCGGAGCCTTTCCAGGAACAACCTGATCTCCTCGGGCAGGCGCGCCCGGTCACGTCGGCGCCGGATCACATGCCGGGCGAACGCGACGGCGGCAAGGAACTCGAGGGCGGTACCCGCCACGATCAACGGGATTCGGACGGGCACCATCCATACCGCGGCGATCAGTGGTCCCAGTCCGGCAAGGCCGCAGGCGGACATGAAGATCGGCCGACCCGCGATGCGGGATTCCCTGAGGAAAACCACCAGCGCAAGGACTCCGCCCACCACCGAGGCAATCTTGTCCGCATTGTCGAGAATCGCACCCACGTCGAAGAGCCTAGAGACACGCAAGGCTATTTGGCGCCGATTCGGGCAGAACCCTCCGAGCGGCGGGTCGATGATCTTTGATGGGTATTCGGTCCTGATCAGGGCCTCTTCAACGCGCCAGATGACCCAGCGTTCGTCGCGATGGCCTGCCAGGTGCTGACGTGCGATGTCGTTGAAGACGATCACGGCCGCGTCGAACTCGGGTCGTCGGCATGGTGGCGTTCAGCTCCGCCCCCGTGGGGGTCGGTGCTGTCCAGGCAAGTGAGCGCGCGTCGCAGTGCTGACGGATTTCCGAGAAGCCCTGCACGCTCCGTCCAGCAGCTTCAGACGCGAGGTCGCCCAAGCCGTTCAGGCCCGCGCCGCGTGCGCGGGATCGTCGAAGAGGGCACCCGCTCCATGCTCGCCCCGGCACGGCCGTGAGGGGCGGGGACGCGGACAGGCCCCTGTTCCCACCCCCGATGGGGGAACAGAGGCCTGGTGGTGGCCGGGAAGGGCCGGGAAGTTACTTGCTGAGGCCGATGCGTTCGGCTGCGGCGGCGGCGTCCGGGTGGCCGATGGCCAGGCCGGTGTTGTTGTCGAAGAAGTGCAGGCGGTGGGTGTCGATGCCCAGCTCCAGCTCCTGGCCCGGACGGACCCGGCTGCGGGCGTTGACGCGGGCGGTCCACAGCGCCTTGTTGTCCAGCAGCGGCAGCGTGGCGGCGTCCTGCTCCTCGCCGTCGGTCGCGTCGCTGGCCAGGTCGGCGGTGTCCTTGTGCTCGACCGGCGGAGCGTCGATCGCGAAGATCACGTTGATCTCGGAGCCCAGCTCCTCGGTGACGTTCGCCTTGACGTTGATCAGCGACCAGTCCGGCTTGGCGTGCGCCGAGTCCTCGAAGTCCGACGGGCGGATGCCGAGGATCAGCTTCTTCCCGACATAGCTCTCCAGGTCGGGCTTGGCCGCGAAGATGTCGGCCGGGACCGGCAGGCGCAGGCCCGCGAACTCGACGAACGCGCCCGAGGCGTCCCGGACGAGCAGCGCGTCCGCGAAGTTCATCGACGGCGAGCCGATGAAGCCCGCGACGAACAGGTTCACCGGGTAGTCGAACAGCCGCTGCGGGGTGTCGACCTGCTGGAGCTTGCCGTCGCGCAGCACCGCGACCCGGTCGCCCAGGGTCATCGCCTCGACCTGGTCGTGCGTGACGTAGATCGTGGTGACGCCGAGCCGCTCGTGGAGCTGCGACAGCGAAGCGCGCATCGAGACGCGGAGCTTGGCGTCCAGGTTCGACAGCGGCTCGTCCATCAGGAACGCCTGCGGCTCGCGGACGATCGCGCGGCCCATCGCCACACGCTGGCGCTGGCCACCGGACAGGGCGGCCGGCTTGCGCTTGAGGTACGGGTCGAGACCGAGCATCTTCGACGCCTCGGCGACGCGCTTCTTGATCTCGTCCTTCGGGGTGCCGCGCAGCTGGAGGCCGAACGCCAGGTTCTGCTCGACCGTCATGTGCGGGTACAGCGCGTAGTTCTGGAACACCATCGCGATGTCGCGGTCCTTCGGCGCGAGGTCGTTCACGACCCGGTCGCCGATGGACAGGGTGCCGCCGGAGATGTCCTCCAGGCCGGCGATCATGCGCAGCGCGGTCGACTTGCCGCAACCGGAGGGCCCGACGAGCACCATGAACTCGCCGTCCCTGACCTCCAGGTTCAGGTTGTCGACGGCCTTGCTGCCGCCGGCGTAGATCTTGTCGATGCCGCTCAGCGTGATCGCTGCCATCGCGGACCCCCCTCGGGAATGAATACGTTTCCAAGAAACTTACTTAACGGATCCTATGGTCTGTCAAGACCGGTTCGAACCCTCTGTGGGTAAGTCTGCAGGCTGGGGCTTCGTCTTGTCGAGAGAAAACTGGTGTAGACCTGTCGCGGCTTGGTGTGGATCACGTAGAATGGAAACGTTTCCAAACAGGATCCACGTGCGAGGATGCCCGGTCATCGGAGTTCAGGGAGAGGCGGACGCGTGGCCAGCGTGACGATCAAGGACGTGGCGGCCGCCGCGGGAGTGGGCGTCGCGACCGTGTCCCGCGTGCTGTCGGGCACCGGCTCGGTCAGCGCCGCCACCAAGGAGAAGGTCCTGGCCGCCGCCAAGAGCCTCGACTACCGGCCCAGCGCCCTCGGCCGCAGCCTCAAGACCCAGCGGACCGGCGTGATCGGCCTGATCATCCCCGACATCGCCGACCCGTTCTGCGCCGAGTTCACCGACGGCGTCCTGGCCGCCGCCCGCACCCAGCGCGGCCAGATCCTCCTCGACGTCTCCGGCGACGACCCCGCCCTCGAAGCCGAGATCGTCGAACGGTTCGCCGAACAGCGCGTCGACGGGATCATCGCGATGCCCGTCCGCGGCCGCCCCGAGACCTGGCGTTCGGTGGCGAGCCTCGGCCTCGGCCTGGTGTTCGCCGGGCGGACCGTCGAGGAGATGCCCGGCACCGCGACCGTCCTGGCCGACGAGGCCGGGGGAGTGCGGTCGGTCGTGGAGTACCTGGCGGGCCTCGGCCACCGGCGGATCGCGTTCCTCGGCGGGCGGGCCGCCGAATCCAGCACCCGCAGGGAGCACGAGGAGGTCTTCCGGGCCACCCTGGTCGATCTGGGCGTCCCGGTAGACGAGGACCTCGTCGTGCGGGCCAGGCCCACCGCCGACAGCGCCTACGCCGCAGCCGCCAGCCTGTTCATGCGCCGTCCCGACCTCACCGCGGTCGTCGCGGCCAGCCACCAGCTCGGCGAAGCCGCCGTCCTGGCCGCCCGCGAGCTCGACCTGCGGATCCCCGCCGACGTCTCCATCGCCGTCGTCGACGACGTCCCCTGGTCGGAACTGTGCGACCCGCCCCTCACCGTCGTGTCCCGCCCCGCCCGCGACATGGGGTACCGGGCCTGCGAGCTGCTGCTGCGCTCCCCGGGCCGCGCACAGGGCCGTCCGGTGGTCCTGCCGACCGAGCTGGTGGTCCGCGCGAGCTGCGGACCGGTGGCCGGTTCCCCCCGAACCGCACGGGGACGGTAGATTTCCCCTCGTGGAGGACACCGACCGGCAGATTCTGCTCCTGCTCGCCCGCGACGGCCGCATGAGCTTCACCGACCTGGCCAAGGAGACCGGCCTCTCGGTCTCGGCGGTACACCAGCGCGTCCGGCGCCTGGAGAAACGCGGGGCGATCAAGGGGTTCAGCGCCCAGCTCGACCCCGAGGAGATCGGCCTGTCCCTCACCGCGTTCATCTCGATCAAGCCGATCGACCCGGCGGCCCCCGACGACGCCCCCGAACGCCTCGCCCACCTCGACGCCATCGAGGCCTGTCACTCCGTCGCCGGCGAGGAGAACTACATCCTCAAAGTCCGGGTGGCGACCCCCAGCGACCTGGAGACCCTCCTCAAGGAGATCCGCTCGGCCGCCAACGTCAACACCCGCACCACCGTCGTCCTCAGCACCCCCTACGAGGGCCGCCCGCCCCGGCTGTGACCGGAATCCCCGCCCGAAGCGGTGATCGTGATCTGAGCGCGCTGTACAGAGCCGCCGTAGCGGCTCAGGATGGCTCTCGGTCATCGGAGTCACCGGTGCGGAACAGGTGTGAGGCAGCGATGGCAACGGTCGACGGGACCGTGGTGGCTTTCGACAACGGAGCCGGACGGATCGCGCCGGAGAAAGGCGGCCGGGAGGTCCACGTGGACAGCGCGGCCATCACCGAACCCGGTGTGGAACGGCTGGAGGTCGGGCAGCGCGTCCGCTACGACATCCGTGAGTCGACGACGGGTACCGAGGCCGCCAACGTCGTCCTGCTGTAGCGCGTCAGACGCGGGCCGGGAGACGGCCGGGCTCGGCCACCACCGTGACGAGCCGCGCGTCGTGCAGCCCGCCCGCCACCAGCAGCGCGCCCCGCACCAGCACCAGCGCCGCGAGCGCCGACAGCTCGGGGGAGGAGTCGGGGCACCAGCCGACGAGCACGACGTCCGCCGGTTCCAGGCGCAGCGGCTCGTCCATCCGGTTCATCATCGTGAACAGGTCGGCGTGGTTCAGGCGCCGGCCGTCCGGCAGCACCAGCGCGTCCCGTAGCGGCGAAGGGCCGGGCAGCACCACCGGGCCGCGCGAGTGCAGCGAACCGAAGTCGACGGTGCCCTCGGCCTCACCGAACGACACCACCTGACGGACCCGTGACGCCTCCGCGGCCTCCACCGCCAGCTCCGCCAGCTTCGGGGTCGTGAACACCATCCGGGCGTCCAGCTCGGTCAACCGGTCGGCGAGCTCGCCCGCCGTGTCGGGCACCGTGCACGGCGCGGCCACCGCGCCCGCCGCCAGCACCGTCTGCACCGAAAGGGTGTGCGCTGAGATCGTGTCGGCCAGCACCGCCACCACATGCCCGGGACGCATCCCGCGCGCCCGCAACCCCGTCGCCACCCCGGTGATCTCCGCCGCCAGCCGGCGGCGCGACAGGCTCACTCCGGCCTCCATGTCGATCAGGGCGGGCCGGTCGTCGGCTGGAGGAAGGTTCATACCGTCGAATCTGCCATCCGAGGCCGCCACGGCACATCGGGAGATATGCGTAGCGGCATATGTAGATGAGATCGGTAGCCACCTATGTAGGCGCTCAGCCGCGCTGCTCGAGCCGTGCCGCGATCTGCGCGCGGCCCGTCAGACCGAGCTTGCCGAGGATGTTCGACACATGCCGCGCCGCCGTCGCCTGACTGATCACCAGCTCCGCGGCGATCGCCCGGTTCGACAGGCCGCGCGCCACCAGCCGCGAGATCTCCAGCTCGCGCGGGGTCAGCGGCGACACCGCCCGCTGTGCCCGCGCCGGGACCGCCGCGCCGTCCCGCACCGG
>NZ_BAAGZI010000077.1:0-19803 GCF_054778695.1 Actinocorallia lasiicapitis | reverse complement strand
CGGGCGGGCCCGTCTCCACTCGGTGGGCGACAGCCCCGCCTGGCTGGTCCGTCCCGGCCCCGACCGGCGGCGGGTCGCGCGGCGGCTCACCCCCGACCAGACCGTCCTGGCCGAGAGCCGGCTGATCGACCCGGCCGCCGTCCTCGGCTCCTCGGCCCTCACCCAGAACCTCGGCGGCGACTGCGAGGCGCCCTTCGTCACCGACCTCCCCCTCCTGCCCGGCGATCTCCTCCTGCTGCTCAGCGACGGCGCCGCCCTCCCCGACACCCTCTGGTTCGGCACCGAACTCGCCGCCATGGCCGACGCCTACCCCCACGCCCCCGCCCTCGCCGCTGCCCTCATCACCCGCGCCGAACGCCTGGGCGGCCGCGACAACGCCACCGCCCTCATCACCGAGATCCACCCCACCACCTAGCCGTCGGTCCTGGTGCTCCTCTGACGGCCCCGGGTCAAGGGGTGGGGGAGGGGTGGCTGGTTGTGGCCGGAGGGAACTTTGATCGTGAGGGGCCCTCACGTTCGGGGGTGGGGTGGTGTTAGCGTCCCCGCACATGATCGGGCGCGGTGGCTTCGCTTAGGCGGGAGATGCGTGTGGGCAGACGATGGGTGGGCCGCGTTTCGGCGGTGACGGCCGGGGTCGTGTCCCTGGTCCTCGGGGCTTCGCTGATGGCGGGGGCGCATATCGAGCGTCCCTCCTACTGGGCGCTGCCGGGGGAGGACTGTTCGATCAGCCCGTGCGCGGGCGGGAAGGTGCCGGCGGCGCGGGATCTGGCGTCGGCGGTCGTGCCGCCGGCCGACAGCGAGACCCGGGTGGTGTGCCGGCCGGACTCGATGGAACGGCTCGAAACGGCGATCAGCAAGGCCAGGACGTCGGGGTATGAGCTCAGGCCGTCCGACAAGCGCTCGTTCAGCGCGGCGGAGGCGGCCGAACTGCTGCGCGTCAACAAGGCGCTGCTGGCGCTCTGCGCGTACGACGAGATCCAGCCCGCGGTGAACGACTCCGGCAACAACGACCGGGTCGTGGTCATGCCCGGCCTGTACACCGAGCCGACGTCACGCGCCAAACCCACCCACGACCCCGCGTGCGAGCAGTACAAGCTCTCCACCGGTGCCCTCTCCTACACCGGTGAGGTGATGTGCCCGAACGACGCCAACCTGATCGCCGTGATGGGCCGCGCCCCCGGCACCGGAGTCGACCCCGACCCGCCGCGTCTCGACCGGCACGGCATCCCCAACCTCGGCCCCTGCGTCCGCTGCAACCTGCAGCTCGAAGGGTCGGGCGTGAGCGCCGACGACGTGATCGTCGAGGCGGGTGACGCGTCGTCGGGCAACCACGGCCCGCGCAACTCCGTGAAGGACGTCGGGATCCGCGCCGACCGGGCCGACGGGTTCGTGCTCCGGAACGTCACGGTGCGGCACGCCAACGAGCACGGCATCTATGTGCTGGAGTCCAACGGCTACCAGCTCGACCGCTTTAAGGCTTACTACAACGGCGAGTACGGGCTGCTGACTTTCGTCGAGGACCACGGTCTGGTGCAGAACTGCGAAGCGGCCGGCAGCGGCGACTCCGGCCTCTATCCGGGCTCCGGCGCCAAGACCAACGTGGGCCGCGACGAGAAGATCTACCCGATCGCCCGGTACAGCCAGGAGATCCGGCTCTGCGACTCCCACCACAACACCAGCGGCTACTCCGGCACCGACGGAAACGCCACCTGGCTGCACCACAACAACTTCTACGACAACGGGCTCGGCTTCACCACCGACGTTTTCACCGCGGCCGGACACCCCGGTTTCCCGCAGCAGGGCGACCTCGTCGAGAACAACCATTTCTACGGCAACAACTTCAACCCCTACCTGCCGGGCAGCGACGTGGTGCCGACGGTTCCGGTACCGGTCGGAACCGGAATGTGGATCGCGGGCGGCAACGACAACATCGTCCGGAACAACAAGTTCAGCGACAACTGGCGGCGCGGCGCGATGCTGTTCGCCGTCCCGGATGCGTTCGTGTGCGGCGACACCCCGCTGGTCGGCTGCGATCCGCTGAAACTGTCGACGTCGCACCGGAACCAGTTCCACGGCAACCAGATGACGGGCAACGGCCTCGACTTCTGGTGGGACTCGTTCCCGTTCAACCTCGGTAACTGCTGGTGGGACAACGGCAAGGTGAAATCGTCGCCGATGTTCCTGCCGAACTGCTTCAACGGCACCCAGCCGTGGGCGAGTTTCGGGACCGGCCATATCGTCAACGAGGCCGAACTCCTCACCTGCATGGCCGATCTGAAACCGGGCGGCCCCTGCCCCTGGTTCAAGTCACCGGCCCGGCCGCCGAACTCCACGGCGTCACTGCCCAAGGTTCCCACCGGCACCACCGAGGCCGAGGCGCCGCACGACCACGGCAAGGGACTCCGTATCGACGACGCCCTTCTCGCCGAACTGACCTGCCATTCCTGGCAGGAATCGACACCCGCCCAACGCGAGAATCTGCTCACCAAGATGAAGGTCTTCATGGGCGGCCAGATCGACAGCCCGGGCGCTCTCGGCGCGACCCTCTCCCTCACCAAGGCCACCAAGACCCTGACCAACGCCTGCGCCCTGCCGGGAACGGGGCCGTTCAAGCTCTACAAGCTCTACGCCAGAACGGCCGCCTTCACCTCCCAACGCTGACCGACCCCGGGACGGGGCGCCCACCGGCGCCCCGTCCGCTAGGCGGCGGTTCGCGGCGGGAGCGTCTCCTCGGCGATCCGCTCCAGCATCTCCGAAGCGGTCTGCTTCACGTGGTCGTCGTGGTCGGCGGCCGCGCGATCGTGGAGGACGGCCAGAGCTTCGCGATCGTCCGGCCAGCCCGTGCCCAACGCGGCGACCGCCGCCCGCCGCACGCTCGCCCCTGAGTCGTTCAGCGCGCTGTCCCGCAGAGTGGGGAACGCGCGGTCCTCACCGGGCCAGCCCCAGCCCAGCTCCTGGACGGCCGACCAGCGGAGGAACTCCTCACCACTGGCCGCCAGGTTCAGGAGCTCCCGGAAGGCCCGGGGGTCTCCCGGCCATCCGGCGGACAGCCGTCTCATGGCGGCGCGACGCACGGCGTCGCGACGGTCGTGGCGGGCGCGATCAGCCAGGACGAACAGCGCGTCGTCGCTCCCGGCCCATCCGGTACCCAACCCGATCAGGGCTTCCTCCTGGACCCGCAGCGCGCTGTCGGAGGTCGCGCGGACGCTGAGGACGTTCAGGACCCGGTCGTCGCCGGGCCAGGCCCGCCACAGCACGGAGACGGCCGAGAGCCGCACGCGGGCATCACGGTCGGTGGCCCGTTCGCACAGATCGGCCAGGGCTCGATCGTCGTTCCGCCACAGGACGGCGAGGGAGCTGATCGCCGTCGATCGGACCGATTCGCTGGAGTCCTGAACGGCGATCTCCCAGATCAGGGCGCTCACCGAGGCGTCGGCCGGCCACCCTGACTTCAGCAGGTCGATCGCGGTCTGCCTGCCGGAGTGGTGCGGATCGTTCAGCGCGCGGTCCTCGAGGAGGGCAAGGATGTCGTCGTGCCCGGCCCAACCGGAACCCAGAGCGTGGATCGACGCCCGGCGTATCTCGTCGACGACGTCATGGACCGCCCGGTCCCTGAGCGTCGCCAGAGTCCGGTCGTCGCCGGGCCAGCCCATGGCGAGCGCGAGGACCGCGCACTCACGCAGGGTGGCGTCGCTGTCCGTGACCTGTCCGAGGAGCTCGGCCAGTGTGTCGCTCTCCCGCGTCCACCGTCCGCTCATGAGGGCGGCCGCCAGGATCCGCAGTTCGGGTATGTCGGAGTGGACGGCGTTCCACTCGAGCGCCTCCAGGGTCGCCGGATGGTCGGTCCAGCCGTCGTCCAACGCCCGCAGTCCCGCTCGACGCAGACCGACGGTCCGGTGCGTCGCGCAGGTCAGGACCGCGGCCAGCGCCGCGTCGTCGCCCGCCCAGTGCGTGCTGAGCGCTTCGGCCGCAGCCCAGCGCAGACGGTCGTCAGCGGTCTCGTCCAGCGCCGTCGCGACGAGCCGGGGCAGGTCGCCGGTCTGCCGGGCGATCCGGGCGTGCGCTGCGAAGTGCCCGAGGAGGTACCAGGTGTCGAGATGCCGGAGCCGCCACCGCTCGAGACGGTCGGTGTCGAGCCATCCGGCGTCGTTCAGGTTGAGCTGCTCGGCCAGCGCGTCCATGAGACCGATCCGCAGTCCGGTCTGCTGGCGCGCCTGGTTGAGCAAGCTGAGGAGCGCGCCGTTCAGGTCGTTGCGGCGCGGGCCGAGCGCGCCCACATGCCGGGTCTCGGTGGCGATGCGCAGTGCGAGCAGCAGATGCTGCGGCAGGGTTCGGCGGCCCCGCCACGCCGGGTCCGCCGCCAGGAGCAGGTCGACGGCCCGCATCTGGAAGGCCGGCGGGAGGAGGGCGGCGAGCAGCAGAAGCGTCTCCGTCCAGGCGGGGTCGCGCCAACGATCGGCGAAGACCCCCATCAGCCCGTCCTCGGACAGCTCACGGGCGTTGAACTGGGTGTGGAGATCGTCGGCGGCCAGATATTCGAGGAACGCCCGGTGGACGAAGCCGTACAGCCCGGCCCCGAACGGCGCGAGGACGAAGTTGCGGTCCTGGAACTGCTCCAGCATGGCCCGCGCGACGAGCACCGCCTGCGTCTGCGGCATCCCGAACGACCCCGTCAGATAGTCATGGAACTCCTGCCGCAGTTCGGCGCCCGGCAGATGGTTGCCCGCCAGCCCGGCGGGCGCCGTCTGCATCCGGCGGGCGACGCGGCGGAGCAGGGCGAGCTTGTCCTCGGCGTCGAGCAGCCGCCGCCCGTCCAGGATCAGCCGCTGGTCGTGGAGGTGCCGGTTGACGTCCCAGTGCTCGATCAGCACCTCGACGGCGTGCTGGTACACCTTCCACCGGTCGTGCGGCAGCTCCCGGCGACGGCCGATGATCGCGAGGATGGTCAGCAGCATCGGGTTGCCCGCCAGCTCCGCGACGGGCGCCGACCGGTCCACCGCCCCGAGCAGCCGAGCCCGCGACGCCTTCGCCTGGGTGGCGTCGTCGGGGGAGGAGTCGGCGTACCAGCGGGTCGCGAACTGCTCGATCTGCCTGCGGTCGAGGTCCTGCAGCATGAAGTGGGCGAACCCGGCGGCGTCCAGCAGGCTCCGCTTGTACCCGACGATCCGGGACGTCACCAGCACCCGCGCCTGCGGATACCGGGCCGCGAACCCGCTGATCTGCCGGACGGTCTCCTCCCGCACCTCCGGGTCGAAGATCTCGTCAAGGCCGTCGAACACGACGAGCGCCGCGCCGCCCTCGTCCAGGAACCGCTCCAGCAGCGCGCGGGGCAGTCCCACCCCTTCGCCCTGGTGCAGTTCGTCCAGGAGGTCGAGAAACGACTGGCCGCGCCACCGGCGGTCCGCCCAGGTCCGCAACTCCACCAGCAGCGGCAGCCGTCCCGCCAGCGACTCCGGCAGCGCCCCCGCCGCCAGGTTCGCCGGGTTCTCCAACGCCAGCGCCAGCATCAGATACCGCGCCAGCGTCGACTTCCCGGCGCCCGGGTCGCCGAGCAGCACCGCGGTCTTCGACGTCGGCTCGCCCAACGCGTCCATGACGCCTCGGGCCGGCCGTTCCAGATACCTGCGCCGCGCCTCCTCGACGGCCTCCCGATCCACCTCGGCGGGCAGTTCCCCGGCCACCGCGCCCGTCTCCACGAGCCGCCGCCACACCTCGCGGGGGAGCGACGGCGGCGGCGGATCCACCCGGACGTTCTGCGGCAGGAACACCCGCCCGAGCTGCATCGGCGGATGGGCGTCCTGTTCACTCAACGGCAGCAGGATCTCCAGGTCGACCCGCCGGAACCGGTCCACCAGCCGTCCCGCGTACTCCCGTCTGACCTGCGCGAACTCCCCGCCCGGCCCGGGGTCGGCCGCGGCCCGGAGGTCGAGCCACCGTCCGGCGGCCTCGGAGCCCGCGCCGACCACGACCGCTGCGCCGAGCGCCCACCAGTTCCAGACCCCGTCCTGCAGGATCTGGTTGACCGCGATCCCCACCGCGATCACCCCGACGACCGCCGCCCCGGCCCGCAACCCCCACATCAACCCCGCCTCCCACCGACCCGGAACATGTCAGGCCATTCTGATCTCCTTCGGGCCCGTCCAGTGGCCGGATGCGGCCATGAACCGGGGACGAACGGGGCGGGGGCCGCCACTACCGTGATCTTCCATGTCCGGTGAATCCGATGAAGATCGGCTCAGTGAGCTTCTGAACTCCAGTACGCCACATGCCCCGAACTCGGACGAAGAGGCGCGGGGACGTCTGCGCAAGCCCTCCCCGGCGGAACCGGCCCCCGAGAACGCCTTCGGGCTGGGCCGCCGGGTTCCCGTCGCACCGCTCCCCAGCCGTCCGGACAGAGAGCTCGAAGAGCTCCAGAACCTCGCCGCCGAGCTGCAGGAATTCACCTCCCTCATCGGCGGAACCACCGACCCGGGCGGCTCGTACTCCGCGTCCGACGGCTCGGGTTCGGTGCGGGTGACCGTCGACGGCACCGGCGCGGTCAGCCGGCTGACCCTGCGCCAGCAGTGGCGCTCCGCCCTGCGGCCCGAAGGGCTCGGCGCGGCCGTCGTCGAGGCGCTGGGCGCGGCCACCAGGCAGCGGCTGGAAGGCTGGGTGACCCTCTTCGACGAGCAGGAACGCAAGCAGACGCAGGCCCGTAAGGCCGGTCAGCAGCGGAGGCGGCCGGACTTCCGGCGTCCGGCCGTGCCCGCCCAGGTCCCGAGCCTCGACCGGACGTCCCTGATGAACGTCGCCCGCCAGATCTTCGACGAGTCGGATCAGCGGATCCAGGAGGCGAAGGACGCGCTCGGCACGCCCAAGGTCGTCACGGACGGGCATGTCGAGGTGACCGTGTCCGGCGGGGCCGTGTCGGGGATCGCGTACGACGTCGATTGGGTGTCCCGCGCACGGGACGCGTCGATCGCCGACGAGACGGTGCGGGCGATCGGCAAGGCCCTCCAGGACGCGCAGCCCGAAGCCGTCAAGGCGCTGAACGCGACCGTCCGGGAGATCGACGAACTGGTGCAGATGCTGTTCAAGGCGGTGGAGTGATGGCGCCCCAGCCGATGGAGCGGGACCTTCAGGACCTGCGTGACGACGCGAAGAAATGGCACGGCACCGCCGAGGTGATGACCAAGGCCAAGACGGTCGTCGACGGGGAGGCGGGGCTGTCCTCGTGCTTCGGTTTCCTGGGTGAGGAGACCGGCGCGAACACCACGTACACGTCGGTGAACACCGTGCTGTCGACGCTGGGCGGCCAGGCCGCGACGGAGCTGCAGTACGGCGCGGACGCCCTCAACCGGGTGGCGGCCGTCTACGCGCAGACCGAGAAGGACAACGACGCGACGATCAAGGAAGGGTGGCATTTCTGATGGCGCCACCGGTGAGCGACTCCGTTTTCCAAGGGATCATCGGCCGGATCCTCGACAAGATCGAGGAGCTGAACCGGCAGATCAACGCCTTCTTCGACGCGCTGGGCGACGCGATCTCCAAGCTGCCGGGGATCGTCGAGGGCTGGGCGAAGGCCGGTTGGAAGAAGGTGACCGACGCGTGGAACGCGCTGATGGACAAGGTCAACTACTACCTCAAGAACAAGGGCGAGCCCGGCCGGCTGTCGAACGGGGAGAAGCGGTACTCCGATGACGTCCAGGGCAAGGTGAGTGCCGAGGCGGGCGCCTTCAAGGCCGATTCGGGCAAGGCCAACGGCATGTTGGCGGACGACAAGTGGAAGGGCGACGCCGCCGACGCCTACCGGCAGGTCCTGAACCCGCAGTCGACGGCGCTCACCACCTACGCCAACACCGCGGCGGCCGTGGGGACGGCGCTCAACGAGGCCGCGTGGGCGATCCAGGTCTTCTGGGGCGCGGTCATCGCCGCGCTGATCGTCCTGGTCACCGGGATCATCGCGGCGATCGCCCTGGCCGAGACGGTCGTCGGCGGGATCGCGGCGGCGCTCGCGGCGATCGGTGTGGCGGTCGCGGCGGTCGGCGGCGCCTACCTGTACGCGAAGGCCACCATGTCGACGCAGGCGAACGTGTTCCGCACGCAGGCCAACGCCAACGAGGCGTTCCCGGGCCCGCCCGCCGGCTCGTGGCCGCGCGCGACCCGCGATCTGGCGACCGGCGCCACCCGGGCATGACCCCGCCCCGCGGCGCCGCCCGCCGCTCCCGGACCGTCGTGGCGGCGCTGCTCGGTGCGTTCGGCTACACGGCCTTCGCCGCCATCTTCGCCACCCTCGCGACCCTGGCCCCCAGCTCCGCTGAAGGAGCCGTCTTCATCCCACCGGCCGTCGGCGCCGCGTTCGCCGCCCTCGCCCTCCTCACCTTGCTCCTCACCCGCCCCGTCACCCCGATCCCCTACTTCGGCGCGGCCGCCACCCTCCTCACCGCCCTGGCCCTCCTCCCCCTGGCCGACAACCCCGCCTTCCTCCTCCTCTTCACCCTCCTGGGCCTCCTCCTCCAACTCCAACCCCTCCTCACCCTCCGCCCCCGTCGCCCATGAGATAAGGCGCGGTCCCGGGCCGTGCTGGTGGGCGCTTCCCGCTATGACGATCCGGCCTTCCCCGACACACCGGCGGTCGCCAACAGCCTCACCGGCCTGTGCGAGGTGCTCACCGACCGCGCGTTGGGCGGCTGGCCGCAGGAGCGGGTCACGATCGTCGACGCGCCCCGTGACGCGCCGATGCTCGTCCGGAGCCTGCGCCGCTGGGCCGAGGAGACCGAGGACGTCTTCCTGCTCTACTTCGCCGGGCACGGAGTCCTCCAGGATCGCGGCGAACTCTGCCTCGTCCTTGAGGACACCGTCGCCGAGGATCCGGACGTCACGGGTCTGGAGTACCAGCGGATCCGGGACCTGCTCGTGAACAGCCCGGCCCGCGTCAAGATCGTCATCCTGGACTGCTGCTACTCGGGCAGGGCGATCCGGACGCTCGCCGGAACGGACTTCCTGGCCGACACCACGGACGTCCAGGGCGTCTACACGCTGACGGCCAGCGACCACGCCGCCCATGTCCCGCCGCTCGCCGAGCAGCGGGACGCGCCCACCTCGTTCACCGGTCAGCTCCTCGACGTGCTGCGCGAGGGCGTTCCCGGCGAGGGGGAGTGGCTGACGTTGTCCGCCGTCTACCGGCGGTTGCGCCGCCGGGTGGAGGTGGCCGGGCTGCCGCCGCCCAACCAGCGCGGCACCGACACCGCGGACCGGCACGGTCTCGTGCGGAACGCGAGCCGTGCGGCGGCGGCTCCGAGCGTGGAGCCCGTCCTTCGACCGGGCCCGGCTCCGGAGCTTCGGCGGGCCCGGTTCCGGCGGGGGAGCGGGCAGGACGAGGCCAGGATCAGCCGGCCCTTCCACGGCACCCGCCGGATCGCGGTCCTCGGTTGCGCGCCCGGTGCGGGGCAGACCGCCACCACGCTGGCCCTCGGCCAGATCTTCGCCGGCCGCCGGCGGGAACCGGTGATCGCGCTCGATCTGGATCCGGGGGCGGGATCGCTGGCGAGACGCGTCCGGATCGATTCCCATCTGACCGTCCACGATCTGGTGGCGGTCGAGGTGGCCACGCGCGAGGACCTCCGGCCTTACGTCTCGCGGATCAAGGGCGGCCTGGACGTGGCGACGTCCGGTCTGAGCGGCGACCGCGTGCTCTCCGACGTC
The DNA here is from genome assembly GCF_054778695.1 of Actinocorallia lasiicapitis. Lineage (NCBI taxonomy): Bacteria > Bacillati > Actinomycetota > Actinomycetes > Streptosporangiales > Thermomonosporaceae > Actinocorallia > Actinocorallia lasiicapitis. The sequence continues at coordinate 10,119 of NZ_BAAGZI010000077.1, read as the reverse complement.
GACTACGCCCGGCTGCTCCGCACCCTCGACGGCCACTACGCGCTCATCCTGGCCGACCCCGGGCCTGACCGGCTCGCGCACCTGCTGCCGCACGTCGACCAGATCGTCCTGGTCGGAGCCGCAGGACCGGCCACGATCTCCGGTCTCACCTCGCTCCTCACCACGTTGGAGGCGGCGGGCCACGGCGGCCTCTGCTCACGCGCCGCGGTGGCCCTCGTCGGCACGGGAGGCGACGCCCGCCGCGCGCTCGCGGAGGCCCGCGCGCTCTGCCGCACCGTCATCCCCCTGCCCAGGGACGGCTATCTGGGCGTTCCCCGAACGGGCTACCAGCGGCTGGAACCGCTCGGCGCCGGCACCCGACGCGCCTATGCCGCGCTGGCGGCGGCCCTCGCCGACGATTTCGACATCGTGCCGCACCGCTACCGGCACTGACCGGCTCATTCCTTCTGGAACAGTGCGAAAGTCCCGGTCGGTTCCGCCGGATCGCCGACGACCCTGAGTTCGACCTGCCGGAGCGCCGCGAAGAGCTGCAGGAGCCCGGCGGGCGTGAACCGCCAGTAATCCTCCTGATGGGGCGGCTTCCGGTGGATCGGCACCGCGAACGGAACGCTGGCCAGCAGATGCCCTTCCGGCGCGAGCACTCGGAGCATCTGCTCGACGACCTGGAACGGGTTCCGTGTGTGTTCGAGGAGTTCGGTGCAGAGGACCGTCGCGAACCGTTCCTCGGGCAGAAACGAAAGGTCGTGCGCGTCGGCGACGAAATCGGGTGCGAGCTCCGGGTTGATGTCGAGGGTGTGGTAATCGACGAGCCCGTCGCCGCAGATCTCCGGCTCGTTGGTCCGGTAACCGGCCCCCACATCGAGGAACGGCGGCTTCAACCCGTGTTTCGTCCGGCATTCGCTGACGAATTCCCGGAGACTCGCCCGAATCGGCACCGTGGGCGGATGTTCGGCCCTCGCCGCTTCGAGATGGCTGAGCCGCGCGAAATCGTCCACCCCGCCGCTAGGCAATGACCACCTTCTCGAACGCCACGAGCGACCGCTCCACCGCGGCACGCCCCGAATGCTGGATCACGCTCGCCAATGTCGCCGCCGCGCAGACCGGAACCCAGGTGTCCGTCATGAGTGAGCGGACCACGGGCCCCGCCGTCAACGGAACGACCTCGAACGAGGTGTACTCGAACTTGTCGCGCGCCCACGCCATCGCCGCGCTCTGGATCTCCTCGGCGGTCAGCGGCAACCGGACCTCACCGATCATCAGCGGCTGGAAGTAGCGGTGATCGATGACGATCCCGTACACGGTCACGTCCTTCCGATCCGGGGTGATCCCGATCTCCTCGGCGCACTCGCGCAGCACACAGCCGATCGGATCGGGATTCCGCTCGGACGTCTCGTCGCCCTGATGGCCGTCCACGCCGCGCTGCATCGTCCCGTTGATCCCGTTGGCGAGCTGCAGCGGAAAGTTCGCGACCCGCGCCGACCGCCGCTGGCAGAGCAGCATCCCGTCCGCGGTGATCACCGAGAAGTTCATCGCGAGCTGGTTCGACAGCGGAATCTCGCTGATGTCCCTGCCGGGCAGCGTCCGTAGCAGCTCGAGCGGCAGATCCGCGGACGCCGCCGAGAAGTTCGTCGCGAGATAGTCGAAGAAGCAGGTGGGCCCGAGCCTGAGCTGAAGATGCGTGTCCTCGGTGACCGGATCGGGCACGCTGACGCGGTAGTCGCGCAGCGCATAGGTGGTCCCGTTGAACATCAGCAGATCGCCGGCTTTCGCCTCGTCCATCCGCTTCCGCAGGTTCTTGTCGTACACCGCCGGATACCGCTCCGGAAACTCCGGCCGAAGATCGGGATCGTAGACGGCCGTGATCGCGTCCGCGGCCCATCGGGTCAGCAGGCTTCCGATCGGCATCGAGACCATGACCGTCAGCGGGCCGACCTGGATCGCCCTCGACCGGGGCTGAACCGACACCCCGACCGCCCGGTTTCCGCGAGCCCTCACATGCCCTCCGACTTGGCCGCGCCCACTTCCCACGCCGATCCTAACCTCCGGCCGGTCGCAAGCGCCGACCTCCGCTCGGATACGCTGCGCCGACCATGACGACCCCCCTTACCGCCGAGGATCCGCCGCTGGTCGGATCGTTTCGGCTCATCTCCCGGTTCAGCGTCGATGTCGGCGGCGTCACCTATCTGGCGGCGTCGGCCGGCGGCAACGACGTCCTGCTGACGCTCTACGCGGAGCGTCCCGCCGAGGCGGAACTCGAAGGCGCGCTGCGTGTTCGTCCGTTCGGTCTGCAGCTCTGCGTGGTCCGGCCCTATGCCGGCCCCGCGCTGCCGAAGAAAAGGATGCGCACGGCCCGGATCTGGGATCTGAAAGTCGTCGGCCTCTGGGTTCTCGCGACTTTCGCCTTCTGTGCGCTGACGGTGACGGTCTGGATGCATTTTGTCGTCACCGAGAAGCCCCTGACCCCGCCGTTCTTCACCGTCTCGGCCAGTGCATCGGAGGCCAGGGCCTGGGTCTCACCGGACGGCCGCGAGGTTCTCCTGCGTCTCACGGATGGCGACGCCTGCCCGCAGAAAGCCGAAGCCGTCATCGAAGAACGGCCGGACGCGCTGACCCTCACCGTCCGGGTGAACAATCCCGACTGCAGTGAGGACCGCTTTCCCGTGGTCGTCTCCGTTCCGCTCGCCCACCCGTTGGGCGACCGCCGGCTGATGGGTCCGAAGGGCAAGCCGTACACGTCGCTCACCCGTGAGCCGAAGGAACGGCGGATCGAACTCGTCTCCGTGCGTTAGGCGGGTTGCCAGAGCTCGATGCGGTTGCCTTCGGGGTCGGTGACCCAGCCGAAACGGCCGACGCCGTCCATTTCCTGAGTTTCCTCGGCGACGTTCGCGCCCTTGGCCCGTAGCTGGGCGAGCATCGCGTCCAGATCGCGGACCCGGAAGTTGACCATGGTCTGCTGGGTGGGGGAGCCGAAGTAGCCGGTGCCGGAGTCGAAGGTCGCGAACACCGTCGGTCCGGCCTGCGGCTGCCACAGGCCGTTCTCGTCGGCGTCCAGGCCCAGACAGTCGCGGTACCACGCGCCGAGTGCCGCGGGGTCGGCGGCGCGCAGGAAATATCCGCCGACGCCCAGTACACGTTCCATGCCGCCATCCTGCCAGGACGGCCGCCGCGCGCGGCTCAAGGCGCGAGCGCGGCGGCCTCGGTTCTGATGCGGGTGCTGAGCGCGGCCTGGTCCGACGCGTCCAGCCAGCTCGCCGCCACTCCGTCGAGCGCGATCTCCACCATGTCGGCGAACCCGTACCCGAATGTCTCGGCGACGGAGGCGTACTCGTAGCCCAGGTCGAGGTCGGTCATCGCGGGGTCGTCGGTGTTGAGGGTCGCCAGCAGGCCCGCTTCGCGCATCCGGCGGAACGGGTGGTCGGCGAGCGCGGGGAACGCGTTCGCGATCCTGATGTTGGAGTTCGGGCAGACCGTCAGCGGGATCCGTTCCCCGGCGAACCGCCGCACCAGCTCGGCGTCGTCGACGAGGGACAGGCCGTGGTCGATGCGCTCGGCGCCCAGCACGTCCACGACCGTCGCGATCGCGGAGGCCGGACTGTTCTCGCCCTGATGCCCGGTGCGGCGCAGCCCGAGCCGCGCGGCCAGCGCGTATGCCTCGACGAACGAGGCCGGGTCGACGCCCAGTTCGGTGGAGTCCATCCCGATTCCGAGGACCCGTTCGGGCCGTAGCGCCCCGAGCTCCTCGACGAGCTGGAGCCCCGCCGCGGGCCCGTAGGCGCGGTCGATGTCGGCGATCAGCATGGCCCGGCTGCCGGTCTCGGCTTCGCCCGCCGCCAGCCCGTCGCTCAGCCCCGCGACGATGTCCGCCAGTTTCTGCCCCGCCGCGAGATGCCGCGCCGGAGTGAAGAACATCTCGGCGTAGACGCGCCCGTGCGCCGCCCCGTCCAGCACCGACTCGTAGGCGAGCCGCGCCCAGTCCTCCCGGCTGACCAGCACCGACTGGACCAGCCAGAACACCGAAAGGAACTCTTGCAGCGACCCATAGGAGTACAGCTCGGTGACGTCCCCCGCGGGCAGTTCCACACCGTTCTTCCGGGCCAGTTCCACGACCGTCTCGGGCCGCATCGTCCCTTCGACGTGGCAGTGCAGTTCCACTTTGGGCAGCCGTTCCAGAGCCTCACGCATACCGTTCAGAATAAGCCGCCCCTGCCTCATCGAACGATCGTTCGTGTCACGAATTCCCGTCGTTCTGTCTTCGTCACGGCTTCCGGCCGACACCGCAGTAGTCGGGCACTTCGGGCCGCTCCCGGAACGTCGCCCCGGCGGGCCGCCACCGTGAACAGGACACCACTCCGGGCGTCAGCAGTTCCAGGCCCTCGAAGTAACGGCCGAGCTCGGCGGGGCTGCGCAGATGGTAGGAGGCCGACGACACCGGATTGGTGTTGTAGACGTCGATCGCGGCGTTCTGCGCGGGGTCGATGTCGACTCCGTCCTCCACGACGAGAAAGCTGCCGGGAGCGAGCTCCGCCAGCAGCCGCCGGACGATGCCGTGCGGGTCGTCGGAGTCGGGGATCTGCCCGAGCACGCCGAGCATCATCAGCCCGACCGGCTTGTCGAAGTCGAGCGTCTTGCGCGCTTCCGCGATGATCCGTTCCGGCTCTCTGACATCGGCCTCGATATAGTCGGTGACCCCGCCCGTGCTGCTGGTCAGCAGCGCCTGCGCATGGACGAGCACCAGCGGATCGTTGTCGACGTACACGATCCGCGCGTGCGGCGTGATCCGCTGCGCGACCTCATGCGTGTTGTCGGCGGTCGGCAGCCCCGTCCCGATATCGAGGAACTGCTCGATGCCTTCTTCCCCGGCCAGCAGAGTCACCGCCCGGACCAGAAACCCCCGCACCTGCCGCGCGACCTCGACGATCCCGGGAAACGTCTCCGCATGGCGATCCCCGACCACCCGGTCGATCTCGAAGTTGTCCTTCCCTCCGAGCCAGTAATTCCAGATCCGAGCCGAATGCGCCACCGACATATCAACCTTCGCCCGCCCCCGCTCCACCTCACTCACGCCCGAATCCCCTCCCAGCCCTCTCTCCAAAGTCCGTCCCCCGACGCTACGCCCAAACCCCCACCCCAAACCCCCCGGAAACAATCTCTTCACACACAACCCCAAGAGCCGGAATGCGGACGCACGGCGGCGCAGCCGGGATTGCTCGTGCGGAGGCCGGCTCGATCCCGGCCACGGCGTCAGCGGCGGCCGCAGGCAGACCGGGCTCGCGGCTGACGTCATCCATGGCCGGCACGCCCAGGTCAGCCGTAGGACCACGACCTCTCGGAGTCCGAAATAGCCGTAAGATTACCGCTCATGCCTGAAAGAAGGTTCCTGAATACTTATGCTCCGATAGCCCTTTTCGGGCTGGCGGACGCACTGCTGTGGACGCTGATGGACACGTCCTCCCTCGTCGAGTGGGACGAACTGTCCTGGCGGAGCGTGGTCTGGATGGCAGCGGCCCTGTCGGGCTCAGTCGGCCTGCAGTTCTTTCTGGCACTGGACCGGTCGGAACGTCTGCGGCGGGAGCGCCCCGGCACCCTTCTGGCAGCGGCACTTCTCTTCTGGGCACTGCCGATCGCGACCGGCCCCCACCTTCCGCTGGCAGCCGGCCTCCCCCTGGCCTGCGCGCTGGTCCTCTACCGCGGCCGCCGCCGCTGGCTCCTGGCCCTCCTGCTTCCAGCGGCCGAACTCCTCGCCCGCTGGCATGCCTGGCCCACGGACGCTCTGGACGACTCACTCCCCGGCACCCTCGTGGAGGGCGGCGCCGACGTCCTCTGGACGGCCCTCCCCATCACGCTCTTCACCGCAGCCGCCTTGAAGAGCCGCCACCCGGACCGCCAGGGCCTGATCAGCCCGCCCCTCCTCTGGCTCCTCCCGGTGCTCCTCCCGGCAGCGCTGCAACTCGCGCTCTACACCTCTGAGGCCGGCGAGAGCTCACGTCGCGTCCTGGCATTTTTCCTGGTCATGACAGCCCTCCCGCCAGCCGTCATGATCAAACTGGTCTTCGCCGCCCCAAGAAAAGCCTGGCCGACCCTGACGGTCACCGCCCTGGCCGCCGCCCTCGTGGCCTACAGCCAAGAATCCCCGATCGTCCTCATCATCTCCGCCGACGCCCTCCTCGCGATCTTCAGCACAGCAGCTCTCCTCCTCCTGCCCCTACGCAAGGCTCTCCCCCTCCTCCTCGCCGCAGTACTCGCCCAGACCCTCCTGTTCACACCCCCCGGGCTCCCCACCGATCCCCTCGACGCCCTCTTCACCCTGAGCCTCTGCCTAGGCCATCCTTCTGCATCCCTCTACCTCTGGGCCGCCGCTTACCTGTCAACCCGGACTTCTTCCGCTCCCTCCCCGTCACGCCCCCGGGAATGACTCAGCCCCCGCCCGACGAATCGGAACGAGGGCTGAACGATGTTCGTTCGCTGGGGGTTAGTGGCGTCCGGCGCGGATCTCCCGGGTGAGCCGGTCGAACGCACTACGGCCGAACGCCAGCGCGGGGCGGTCATGGTTCTTGGAGTCCCGCACCATGACTCTCAAGGAGAGTCCGGCGACCTCGACGCAGTCCCCGCCCTCAGCTCCGCTGTAGCTGCTCTTACGCCAGCGGACGACTGATGCATCGTTCATAGGCTCTCCATCGCTTTCCTGATGAGCTTCCGTGACTCTGGCACGGAGTACGCATGACCTCGGAGCAAGTCATACCGTACGGCACAACTTGTCACCGCACGCGTTTCCTCGATCAGGTTCCCTTGGCCCGCCGCCTCGATGTAGCTGACCGGCTCCATCTCCTCGAACTTGAGCAAACTAAAGCTCCCCGAGAACGCAACATAGTGCTCCGTGTCGTGCGGGAGGATCTGTATGTTGATATGAGGCCGATCGGAAAGTTCCAGCAGGTGAGCGAGTTGCTCACGCATGATCTCGACGCTGCCGATGATGCGGTTGAGCGCCCATTCGTCAATGACGAGAAAGACGTTCGGCGGATTGGGTCGGAAAAGCGCCTCCTTGCGCTTGACTCTCGCCGTAGTCGCATCGTCGATCACATCAGGCCCCATAAGGGAGCCCATTATGGCGCGGGCATATGATTCGGTCTGAAAGAGTCCGGCGATGAGCAGCGCCTCGAACTTCCGGATCTCGTTCGCGACACCTTCGAGTTCGACGTACCGGGCAAATCCCGGGGGGATCGTCGCGAGATGCCGAGTGTCGCTGATCAGCTTCCAGAACCGGAAGAACAGGCCGCCTGTCTGGAAGAACACGTCGAGGTCCTGGGCGAACGGCCTTGACGGCATGTTCTTCGCGGCCTCGATCTGGCCGACGTAGGCAGGCGTGCAGCCCAGCTTCTCGGCGAGCTCCGTCTTGTTGAGCCCCGCCGCTTCGCGATACGTGGTGAGCGCGATGCCGAACGCACGGATTGCCGGTGCTTCGTAGGGGTCTCGCTGTGCTGCCATGGTGCGATCTCCGGGGGTCGAGGCCGTGATACCAAGTGGCGCGGTTTAGTCGATCTAGCTTTCTGGTACGCCTTTTGGTTGCCGTCCGGTGTCCGGTGGTTCCTAGCCCACGGTAGCTCCGAAGCGTGACTCTGGTTACACGAACCGGAGACGAAATCGCGAGGGGTTTGGGCATGGACGAGCAGGAATGCGCACGGCTCGGTGAGTTGCACAAAGGCTGGTATATCCGGCCATCGAGGAATCAGGGATCAGTCATGGCGACACGGTTGGACCGGATCGGTCTGACCTTCGCCGAGATCCGCGCGGGCCTCGCGATGACCTTGATCGAGGACTCCCCAGAGGCGCTGGGCACCGCGCTGGCCGACCAGGCCAAGATCGAAAGCACGGTGTGACGACACCGGGCATCGCGGGCTCGATGCTGCCGACCGGACTCGCAGCCGTACTACTCGGACTGATCCTGCTCGAGCCAATCCGTGAAGCGGGAGGCAAGCACCGGTGAGCGAGCCGTTGACCAACCAGCGATACCCCTGCGCGCATTGCCGCTGCCCGGTGATCTACGTAGGGCAATGGTGGGAGCACGAAGCCGGCACGGTCGCGTGCACGCCGTCCCAGCGCACCTACCCCCCACGCGGCACCAACGCCGCACCCGACGTACTCCCACTCCCCAATGACCCGGATCAGCAGTGAGCAGCCCCAAACTGGTGGCCGCGCTACTACTCACGCCACCCACGGTATTCCTGTCGCCGATCCTGGTGGTGCGGAACCGGCGGGGCACTCGCCGCCCATGAGCGAGCATCTGCCACAGGACCCGGTCCGGCGGCCTTTGCTCCTCACCGCCAGAAGCACTCGAACCACCAGCCCCCGGCCGGACCCCCAAGACCACTGTCACAACCGGACCCGTGGGGGAGCGCGAGGGGCGAAGCCCTTCGCCGGGCGAAGCCCCAAAAATCACAGCCCGAGCAAAGCGAGGCCCGAAGCAGTTGACTCTAATGGCTGGGGGCTCCGGGGGTCATCCCCCGGGAAAACACTGCGGGCCTCCCGGAAGGGTTGAAAACCCGACCATGGAGGCCCGCCTCGGGTGAGTGACCGGGCTTGAACCGGCGACACCCAGGATCACAACCTGGTGCTCTGCCAACTGAGCTACACCCACCATGCGCCGGTTTGGGGGATTCCCCTTGCGGCGGCGAGATTTAGTGTAGCGGGTTTCGGGGGGTGGTTGTTACTTGGTTTCGGACTCGGCGACGATCTTGGCGGCGAGGGCGCGGGAGGTTTCCGTGTCGGGGCCCGGCTGGGGGACGAACACGGCGGCGCGGTAGTACTTGAGTTCGCGGATCGATTCGGTGATGTCGGCGAGGGCGCGGTGGCCGCCGTTCTTGTCGGGGCTCGCGAAGTAGACGCGCGGGTACCAGCGGCGGGACAGCTCCTTGATCGAGCTGACGTCGATCATCCGGTAGTGGAGGTGGGAGTCCAGGGCCGGCATGTCGCGGGCGATGAAGCCGCGGTCGGTGGCGATGCTGTTGCCGCACAGGGGCGCCTTGTTGGCGTCCGGGACGTGGGTCTTGATGTAGTCCAGGACGAGGGTTTCGGCGTCGGCGAGCGGGATGCCGTCGGGGAGTTCTTTGAGCAGGCCGGAGGTGGTGTGCATGGTGCGTACCACCTTGTTCATCTGGGCGAGCGCCTCTTCCGGGGGCTTGATCACCACATCGAGGCCCTCGTCGAGGATGTTCAACTCCGGATCGGTGATCAGGACGGCGATCTCGATCAGGGCGTCCTTCTCAAGGTCGAGCCCGGTCATCTCGCAGTCGACCCATACCAGCCTGTCGTTCATGTCCATTACCTTATGGGAACGAACGGCTACTGGGTCTTCAACGAGTCCACGACGGCGGCGATATCGCCGAGGTTGTGGTGGCTGTCGGGAACGGAGAGGAAGATCCCGGCGGGTCGTTTTCCTGGCCGGTCGATGAGGATGAGGACTCCGGCTTCGCTGCGGAAGTTGTAGTTCTTGGTGGCGGCTTCGGGGTAGCTGAGCTTGACCTCGTAGTACCAGGCCTTCTTGCCGCTGACGGTGTAGCTCTTCGACGAGATCGTCTCGACGGTGTTCTGGGTGCCCGGGTACAGGCTGGGGCGCAGGATGGAGCCGAAGTAGGCTTTGGCGGCGGCCTGGAGGTCGCCGCCGGTGTAGAAGACCGTGGACGGCAGTTCGAGCCCGTTGATCGAGGCGGACCATTTGCCGCCCTTGCCGTCGTAGTTCTCCTGGACGATCGCCAGTTCGCCGCTGGTGAAGCCGAGCCGGGCGCGGGTCGCCTCGGACGGGCTGTCGATGGCCCACCGGCCGCCGAGCCGCGTGTAGGACAGGCCCGCCCGGTCGTCGGTGATCGTCCCGATGACGGGGGAGGTGGTGGTGCTCCCGGGCGTGCTGGGCGCGGGGGAGGACGGCACGGGCGACGCCGACGTGGTGATCGCGATGGGCGGTTCGGGCTGTTCGCCGTCCTTGTCGAGGACCACGAACAGCGCCACCAAAGCCAAGATCACGACTACGGCGCCGCCGCCGAGCAGCGCCAGCAGCATCTCCTGCCCGCTGCTGGACGGGGGCCGCGGCGGGCCGCCCGCCGGCTGCTGCGCTCCGACGATCTGCAC
>NZ_BAAGZI010000076.1:0-19849 GCF_054778695.1 Actinocorallia lasiicapitis | reverse complement strand
GCTCACCCCCGCCTCGGGCACGGGACACGGCCTGACCGGCGCCTACCACGCGGGGACGGACCTGTCCGGGCCGCCGCTCGCCACCGCGACCGACCCGGACGTCGACTTCGACTGGAAGGGCGGCGCCCCGGTGCCCGTAGTGCCCCGCCGCGACTGGTCGGCACGCTGGACCGGCACCCTCACCGCCCCCGCGACCGGCACCTACACCTTCTCCCTGACCAGCGACGACGGCAGCCGCCTCACCATCGACGGCGAGAAGATCATCGACCGCTGGAAGCCCACAGCCCCGACCAGGACCGGGACGGTCGAGCTGACCGCCGGCCGTCACGTGCCGATCCGGATCGACTACCGGCAGGGCGCCGGCGGCTCCCATCTGACGCTCGGCTGGCGGCTGCCCGGCCAGGATCTGCACGCCGAGGCCGTCGCCGCCGCCAGGACCAGTGACGTCGCCGTCGTCTTCGCCGCCCAGCACACCACCGAGGGCGCCGACCTGCCCGGGATCGGGCTGCCCGCCGACCAGAACCGGCTGATCGCCGACGTCGCCGCCGCCAACCCCCGCACCATCGTCGTGATCAACAGCGGTTCGGCCGTCACGATGCCGTGGGCGGGGAAGGTGCCCGCGATCATCGAGGCCTGGTATCCGGGCCAGGAGTACGGCACCGCGCTCGCCGCGCTGCTGTTCGGCGACGAGAACTTCTCCGGCAGACTCCCCGTGACCTTCCCCCGGTCACTCGCCGACGTGCCCGCCCGCGACCGGGCGCGGTTCCCCGGCGGCAAGGGCGGAGTCCGGTACGACGAGGGCATCGACGTCGGCTACCGCTGGTACGACCGGCACGGCATCGCGCCCCGCTACCCGTTCGGGTTCGGCCTGTCCTACACGACCTTCGGCTACACCGATCTGACGGTCTCCCCGCCCGCCCCCGACGGCCGGGTCACCATCTCCTTCACGGTCGAGAACACCGGGACCAGGGACGGCGCGGAGATCGCGCAGGTGTATGCGGGCAAGCCGGCGGCGTCGGGGGAGCCGCCGCGCACGCTGGCCGCCTTCCGCCGGATCCCGCTCCGGCCCGGGCAGCGCGAACGGGTCACGATCGTGCTGCCCGAACGCGCCTTCCAGCACTGGGACGGCCGCTGGACGACCGCCCCCGGAACCAGGACGGTCTCCGTCGGTCCCTCCTCCCGCGACCTGCCGCTGACCGGCGCCGTCCCGGCCTCCCGCCCATGACCCGACGGCGGCTGATCGGCCTCACCACCGTCCTGCTCGCGGTGACGCTCCTCGCCGGACTGCTGGTCGTCGTGCGCGGAGTCGGCGGGCTGCCCGCGGGGCCGTCCGCGCTCGTCGACACCCGGCGCGGCTCCAACTCCGATCGCGACCACTCCCGCGGCAACACCTTCCCCGCGACGACCGTCCCGAACGGCTTCAACTTCTGGACCCCGATCACCAACGGCAACACCGGCGGCTGGCTGTACGAGTACGCCGACACCACGGTCCAGGGGTTCGGGATCAGCCACCAGGCCAGCCCGTGGACCGGCGACTACGCCCAGCTCCAGATCATGCCGATGACGGGCGGCGTCAAAACCTCGCCCGTCGAGCGCGCCTCGGCGTTCTCCCACGACGGCGAGATCGCACGGCCCGACTACTACCGCACCCGCCTCGACACCTACGGTGTCACCGCCGAGATCGCCCCCACCGACCACGCCGGCGTCCTGCGGTTCACCTTCCCCGCCGACCCCGGTTCGGTGCTGCTGTTCGACGCCATCGACCAGGCCGACGGCTCGATCCGGGTCGACCAGGCCGCACGGCGGATCAGCGGGCACGTCGACCACAAGGGGGAGCGGCTGTACTTCGTGGCGACCGTCGACAAGGAGATCGCCGCGTCGGGCTCGGGGACGAACGCGTGGGTCAGCTTCACGACCGTCGCGGACGAGCAGATCGTGCTGCGGACGGCCACCTCGTTCATCAGCGTCGACCAGGCCGCCGCCAACCTCGCCCAGGAGACCGACGGCAAGGACTTCGAGCAGATCCGGCGGGAGGCCGCCGCCCGCTGGGACGCCCTGCTCGGCCGGATCACCCTCGGCGGCGCCGACCACGACCGGCTGGTGACCTTCTACTCCTGCCTCTACCGGGCGTTCCTCTACCCGAGCGACCGGTCGGAGATCGTCGGCGGGGTGCGGCGGTACCGCAGCCCCTACGACGGCGAAGTCCACGACGGGCAGATGTATGTGAACACGGGCTTCTGGGACTCCGCCCGCGCCGTCTGGCCGCTGTCGACCCTGCTGGCGCCCCAGAAGACCGGCGAGATGCTCGATGGCTTCCTCAACGCGGCACGCGACGACGGCTGGACGCCCCGCTGGTCGGCGCCCGGATACGTCGACAGCATGGTCGGCACCCACCAGGACACCGCGTTCGCCGACGCCTACCTGAAAGGGGTGCGCGGCTTCGACGCGGCGGCGGCCTACGCGTCGATGGTGAAGGACGCGACCGTCGCGTCCGGTTCGCCCGTCAAGGGCCGTAAAGCGCTAGAGGTGTCGGCGTACAAGCGGTATGTGCCGTCGGACGTCCTGCCCGAATCGGCGTCCTGGACGCTCGAGGACGCGGCCAACGACTACGCCGTCGCCCGGATGGCCGAGGCGCTCGGTCACACCGACGAGGCCGCCTACTTCCGCGACCGGAGCCTGTCGTACGCCAACCTCTTCTCGCCCGGCACGGGCTTCTTCCGCGGCAGAACGAAGTCGGGGGCCTGGCGGGTTCCCGACGGGAAGTTCGCGCCGGAGACCTGGGGGTTCGAGTTCACCGAGGGCAACGCCTGGCACTACGCGCTGGCCGCACCGCACGACCCGCAGGGCATGGCGGCGCTCTACGGCGGCCGGGCCGGCCTGGAACGGAAACTCGACTCGGTGTTCGGCGCGCCCCGGGAGTACCGTAAGGGCGGCTACGGGCGGGTGACTCCCGAGATGCGGGGGGCCGCCGAGCTGGGCATCGGCCAGTACGCCCACTCCAACGAACCGCTTCACCACCTCATCTACATGTACGACTACGCGGGAGCCCCCGCGAAGGCGCAGGACAGGGTCCGCCAGGTTCTGACGACGCTCTACGACTCGGGCGCGGGCACCGGCAACGGCTATCCGGGTGACGAGGACAACGGCCAGATGTCCGCCTGGTACGTGTTCAGCGCGCTGGGCTTCTACCCGGCCCGGCCGGGCGGCGCCGAGTACGCGATCGGCGCGCCCCTGCATCCGAGGGCGTCGGTCTCGCTGGAGAACGGCAGGACGTTCACGGTCGAGGCGCCGGGCGTCAGCGACACCGACCGCTACATCCAGAGCGCCACCCTCGACGGCGTTCCCTACACGCGTCCCTACCTGACCCACGACACTCTGCTGGCGGGCGGTGTCCTCACGTTCCAGATGGGCCCGGCCCCGTCGGGCTGGGGTTCGGCACCGGCCGACCTCCCGCCGTCGATCACCACGACCGACGTCCCGCCGCGCCCGCTCACCGACCTGGCCCCCGCCACCGTCACCTTCCGGGGCGAGAAGGTGCGCGCGCTCACCGACGACACGTCCCTGACCCGCTGGCGGGCCCCGGGCCCGACCCCCACCGTGCGGGCCCGGCTGCGCGCCAAGGCGACCGTCCGGCAGTACACCCTCACCTCCTCGGCCGACGACCCGTCCGGCGATCCCGCCTCGTGGATCCTTCAGGGCTCCCGGGACGGCCGTACCTGGACGACCCTCGACACCCGCACCGGCGTCACGTTCGGCGACCGACGCCAACTCCGGCCGTTCACGGTCGCCGACCCGCGCCCGTACCTGCACTACCGCTTGCACGTCACCGCCAACGGCGGCGCTCCCCGCACCCACCTCGCCGAATGGGAGCTGCTGTCCGACGGATAGGTTGACTCCATGAAAATCGGTGACCTGGTCGAGGACTTCACGCTCCCGGACGAGACGGGCGAGCCCCGCACGTTGAGCTCGTTCCTGGCGGACGGCCCCGTCGTGCTCTTCTTCTACCCGGCGGCCCTGACCCCCGGCTGCACCGCGGAAGCCTGCCATTTCCGTGACATCGTCGCCGATTTCAAGGCGGTCGGCGCGCAGCTCATCGGCATCTCCGGCGACCCCGTCGACAAGCAGGCCGAGTTCTCCGCCAAGCACTCCCTCGGCTACCCGCTCCTGTCCGACCCGGCCGGCACGGTGCGCTCCCGCTTCGGCGTCAAACGCTCCGTAGCCCTCCTCCCCACCAAACGCGTCACCTTCGTCATCACCCCCGACCACCGCATCAAAGAGATCATCAAATCCGAAGTCCGCATGTCCCTCCACGCCGACAAGGCCCTGGCCGTCCTAACCCCCGCCTAGGCCATCTCCGCCCCCCCGCCGGACAGCCAATCCCGAACCCCCAGCCCGCCGGCCTTCCTCCCCCGCGCCCTCCAGCGGCAGGCGCACCCCTCATTTCGCGGCGCGCCCACGACGGCCAGCCCGGCAGCGCGCGGCTGCTCCGCCGCCCCCGGACAGGTACCCAAGGGGCTGCGGGTGGTGTGCTTCGGCCGGGGGAGTGGGGGAGGCCAGCCTGTCGGCAGCGCCCCGCCGGCCCCTTGGCGGGTGTTCAGGGGGGATGCGGGTGGGGCTCAGGGGTGAGGTCCGGGAGGGTCAGGCGGTTCGGGGCCAGGTGGAGAGGTCGCGGAAGCGGGTGTCGGGGAGGAGGCGGAGGCGGGCGGCGGTGGCGGAGGGGTCGGCCAGGAAGCGGTCGACGTCGAAGCGGCGGTTCTCGGCGACGGTCAGGATGCCGCACAGGAGAGTGTCGCCCAGCCGGATGAGGGCCAGCGGACCGATCTGGGCGTAGGACTGGTCGGTCTGCGTCATCGCGGTCGCGAGCTTGTGGAGCGAGTCGGCCCGAGGGTCGGGGGCACCGGAATGCAGAGCCGACAGCAGAGTCGAGAAGTCGCGGCGGAGGCGGGCGGGATTCTTGCCGGCCAGGTAGTACTGGGTCTGCCACGGAGTGGAACCCGACGGAACCTGCATCCGGACCCGCAGATCCATCGTGTCGACGAAATCGTCGTAGGTCTTGGTGAGCAGTTCGTGGGAGTCGGGGGCGTCGCCGCTGAGGCCGCCGCGGACGGTCGTCGGCTCGGCCTCGGCGCGCTGGCCGGCGAGGAGGTCTTCGACGGCGTCGAGGGCCTGGGCGAGATCCCGGTAGCGTTCGAGATCGCGGTCGCGTTCGGCGTCGAGCTCGTCGAGCCGTTCCAGGGCCTGGTCGGTCTGGCCGCGCAGCGCGATCAGCTCGCCGCGGTGGCCTTCGGCGTCGGCGAGCTCGCCGAGCCGCTGGGACAGCGCGTTGATGACGCCGTTCTGGCCGTCCTGCCGGGACGTGATCTCGGGCAGCAGCGTCTCGAGCCGGTCGGCGAGTTCGGCGCGCGCCCGCTGGAGTTCCGCGAGCCGCTCGCCCGCTTCGTCGCGTGCGTCCCGCAGCTCTTCGAGCCGCTCCGCCAGATCCTCCTGGCGCGCCCACAGCCCGTCCATCCGCGCGACGAGCGCCCCGCTGGTCTCGACGAGCTCCCGTACCTGCCCGTCCCCGCCCCTGACCTGCTCCTCCAGCTTTTCGGCGCGAGCGAAGAGCTCACCCACCGTCACCCCGCCGCCGGTCACGCCCATCGCTGCCTCGAGGACGTGGAGGCGTCGCGCCAGCTCGGTGTCCGCGCTGACCAGGTCCCCGATCCGCTCGACGAGCCCACCGGGATCGACCCGCGTGTCCGCGCCCGCTTCGAGGAGATGCAGGCGCGCCGCCAGCGCGGCGTCGGCCGCGTCGAGCTCGCCGATCCGTTCGGCGAGCTCCTCGGTGGGGAGGGCGGAGATCTGGGTGGTGAGGGTGTCCTCGACGTGGCGGAGATCGTAGGCGGTGGCGTCCAGACGGGCGGCCAGCGCGTCCTGGGTGCGGCGCAGGTCGTCGGTGGTGGTGTGGTGGCGGGAGGTGAACTCCTCGTGGGTGCGGCGGGACGCGTCCAGACGCGAGGTGAGATCCTCGGCGGCGGCGTCGAGTTTGCGGGACAGGCGGGTGACGGACGCCGTGTCAGGACGGGTGGCGAGCTCCGCGCGCAGCGCCGTCAGTTCGGCGGCCAGCTCGGTGAGCGTCGCCCCCAGGGCCTCGGTCCGGGACTGGAGATCGGACACCGTGCTGACGTCGCGTCTGTTCCGGCCGAAGGCCAGAAAGAGCTCCAGGCTGGCGACTGCCAGACATGCGACGACCAACACCAGTGTCATGGCACTCCTCAGGGGTTTTCCCTCTGACGATAAGCCAACAAATGCCAGCAAGGTACCGGCTTTCGGGCATACCTAAAGATCTATTCATAGGGCAGGGACGGCTTCGCGGCAGGGGTCACCGAGACGGCGGTGATGTAGTGGACGCCGAAGCCCTCCTCCGCGGCGGGTGGAGCCTTCCAGGTGCCGGTGACCTCGACCCAGGAGTTCTTCGGCGGAGCGTCCGCGCCGACCACGCTGACCTGCAGCGCGATGGCGTCGGCGGCGCAGCAGCCCACCTGGAGGCGGGTGAGGAACCACCCTCCTCCGTGACGCGGTGTGACGAAGCCGAGCAGTCTCACCTGACGTCCTCGGAGACTGGTGTCACCGCCGATCTGCATCTCGAACGATCTTCCGATGAACTCGCCCACACTGATCCGGACGGGCGTGTCGCTCGCGGGCAGCGCACCGCTCGCCGCGGCCGGCTGCGGCGCCTCCCGCACCGTGGACGCACGGCTCGCGGTGAACGCCCCCAGCTCCGGCGGCGCGACCGCGAAGATCCCGATCACCGGCAGGCACAGCAGCCACGCCACCCGCGGCCCCTGCCGCCCATGCCCGTGCCCATGCCCGTCCTCATGTCCGTGCCCGTCGGTGGCGCAGGAGTCGGCGGCGGTGGAGTGCCAGTCGCGGCGGAGCCCGGACAGCCCCAGCACGACCAGCACCACCGCGGACGCGACGAGCGGAAGCCGCAGCCCCGGCTTGACGTAGTTGGTGAACTCCCCGGTCGCGAGCGTGATCCAGAGCAGGGCTCCGCCCAGCAGGATCATGAGGAGGTTCTGGGCGGCGCGCGTCACAGGAACACCTTCCCGTAGCCGAGGCTGACCAGGACGGCGAGCACGAACGTCAGCGGAATGAACCGGGCCGCGAACCGCGAACCGAAGATCCCGCTCTGCAGCGCGATCAGTTTGAGGTCGACCATCGGCCCGACGACCAGGAACGCCAGCTTCGCCGTGGGCGAGAACTGGGTGAGGCTGGCCGCGACGAACGCGTCCGCCTCCGAGCAGATCGACATCAGCACCGCCAGCACCGCCAGCGTCAGCACCGACACCACGGGGATCCCGGCGATCCCGTCCACCCAGGCGGCGGGGACCACCACGTTGATCGTGGCCGCCGCGACCCCGCCGACGACCAGGAATCCGCCCGCGTGCATCAGGTCGTGCCGCATCGCCTGCCGGAAGGAATCCCACCGCCCGGCGCCCGGCGGCGGCCCGGCCGGGATCCGGATCAGATCGGTGCGCCCGAACCGCAGCCACAGCCAACCGGCCAGGACCGCGACCACCAGCGACGCCGCGAACCGCCCGATCACCATCGACGGCTCGTCGGGGAACGCGACCGCCGTCGACACCATGACGATCGGGTTGATCGCCGGCGCCGCCAGCAGGAAGGTCAGCGCCGCGGCGGGCGCGACCCCCTTGGCCATCAGCCCGCCCGCCACCGGCACCGAGGCGCACTCGCATCCCGGCAGCACCGCGCCGCAGATCCCCGCCACCGGGACGGCCGCCGCCGGATGCCGGGGCAGCACCCTGGTCCACAGCCGCGCCGGCACGAACGCCGTGATCGCCGCCGAGAGGGCCACACCGAACACCAGGAACGGCAGCGCCTGCACGCAGATCGCGATGAAGATGGTCGTCCACGCCTGGAACGCCGCCGACGACACCTGCGGCGCGACCCAGATCCTGGCCAGCACGAGCAGGGCCCCGATCGACACGAACAGCCAGAGTGCCTCCGACCCCGGTGACGCCTCGCGCGGCTTCCACTCCGGCGGCGGAAGCACTTCCTCGATGGTCTCTGTCCTGCTCATGCGCCCATCGTGGCAGATTTCCCGGCCGCTGGATTTCCGCCTGTGGAAAACGCCCGGCCCGTCGGGCCCCTACCGCAGGACGCAGCTCGAGCAGGCTTCCTCGTCGGGCAGCGCCACCCACAGGCAGCACGTTCTGCGTTTGACCGGATCGCACGCCATCAGGTTCTTGACGGGCGGGCCCGCCAGGTCGAGGAGGGTTCGGGCGTCGGCGTTCCCGTCGAGCTCGGCGGCGAAGCCTTCCAGCGGGTCGATCAGGGACTCGGCGACCGATCCCCACAGATTGCGCCGGCCGATCCGGGTCAGCTCGTGCAGCGCGTCGATCAGCGGGGTGTGCAGCGCGATCAGCGTCGCCCGCACGTCCGTCGCCGTTTCCAGTTCGCTCAGCCCGATGCTCAGATGCGGTTCCCGGTCGAGCAGCCGCACGACGGTCCGCTCGGGGGTGAACGCGGGGAAGGTCCGGTCGAGGGCCCAGCCGAGGCCGATCGGCAGGGTCACCCAGTAGGCGTACGCCTTCCACCAGAGGCTGGCCGCGACGTGCCGGGGCGCCCCGTACCGTGCCGCGACGGCGTTCACCTGCTCGTCCAGCAGCTCGTAGGGCGAGGTGGCCAGCTCCGCGACGGTCGGACCGCCCGACTCCAGCAGCGTCGGATTGATCCCCATCTCATACCCTGTGCCGGACAGCAGCGCCGACAGCCGCGCCAGGGTCATGCATCACTCCATCGGGCGATTTATGAGATAAGGTTAGCCTTACCTTAGCACCCTCGATCGTGGGTTCTCCGCGCCGAGTCCCGAAACTGTCGTAGGCCCCCTGTTCAATGGAGGAAGTCGCCGAGGAAGGGATGCGCCCGATGGAACCGATCTTCTTCTCCGGCCCTGCCGAGTTCAGGGCCTGGCTGGAGGAGCATCACGCCGACGCCGTCGAATGCCAGGTCGGGCTCTGGAAGAAGGCGGCCGGCAAGCCGACTCTGTCCTGGTCGGAGGCGGTCGATCAGGCCCTGTGCTTCGGCTGGATCGACGGCAGGAGCGGCAGCCTGGGCGAGCTGGCCTGGACGATCCGGTTCACTCCGCGCAAACCCCGCAGCCACTGGAGCAAGATCAATATCGCCAAGGTCGCCGAGCTGACGGAGCGCGGCCTGATGCGCCCCGCCGGGGCCGCCGCGTTCGAGGCCCGCGATCCCGAGGCCGCCGCGCCCTACAGCCACGAGCAGGACGAGATCGCCTTCGCCCCCGAGCAGGAGGCGCGCTTCCAGGCCGACGAGAAGGCCTGGGCGTGGTTCTCGGCTCAAGCCCCTTCCTACCGCCGTGCCGCGACCTTCCACGTGGTCTCCGCCAAGCGTCCCGAGACCAGGGAGCGCAGGCTGGAGCAGCTGATCGCCGACAGTGTCGAGGGGGTGCGGATCAAACCGCTCCGCCGGCCATGAACCGCTGGGCGCGCTGGAACAGCCCGAGGGTGATGCCGTGCAGCAGATCGCCCATGTCCTTGGGTGCCTTGCCCGCGCAGGCCCTGGCGTGCGTGCCCTCCAGGACGATCCCGAGCTTGAAGCAGGCCAGCACCGCGTACCAGTCGATCGCGTCCAGGCTCCGGGTGCTGTGCTCCCGGTAGGCGGCGACCAGTTCGATCGGGGCGGGCAGCCCGCCGGCCTGGCCGATCGGTCCCGCGATGGCGGCGCTGTCCTCGTCGGGCCAGGTCGCCAGCAGCCAGCCGAGGTCCACCAGCGGATCGCCGATGGTCGACATCTCCCAGTCGACGATCGCCGCGACCCGCGGTCCGTCGGGCGCGAACATCAGGTTCGCCAGGTGATAGTCGCCGTGCATGATCCCGGGCTTCCAGTGCGCGGGCAGGTTCGCCGTCAGCCAGCTCGCCGTTTCCGCCAGCCCGGGGATCTGCGGCCCGCCGTAACCGTCGAGCTTGCCGTACCCTTCCAGCTCGCCCATCCAGCGCGGCACCTGGCGTTCGAGGAAGCCGTCCGGACGCCCGTAGTCGCCGAGCCCGACCGCCTCATGGTCGACGGCGCCGAGCTTCGCCAGCGAGACCGCCGCCTCCAGCCCCATCCGGTGCCGGATCTCCGCGGAGCCCGCGTGCGGGTCGGGCAGGACGGTCGTGGCGTTGAACCCGTCCACCGGCGTCATCAGATAGAACACGGCCCCGTGCATGACGGTCTCGTCGGGGCACGCCGCGATCATCCGCGGGGCGGGCACGTCGGTGCCGTCGAGCGCGGCCAGCACCCGGGCCTCACGGCGCAGCACGTCGTTGGTCTTGGCACGCAGATGCTTCGGGCCGCGCCGCAGCACGTACTCGCGGCCGCCCCGCCGGAACGCCAGCAGGACGTTCTGGGTGCCGCCGCCGAGCTGCCGGACGTCCTCGATCGGCCCCTGCGGAAGGCCCTGGGAGTCCATCCACCCGGCCAGCACCTCGTAGTCCACGACATCCGCTGCGATCTGCATGGGCCGAGACTACCGCCCGGTAATGACGAACTCCCCGCAGGGATCCTCAGCACCAGGGGGCTGCGCTGAGTGTCCCTGCGGGGAGCTTCTCTACTTCAAGGTTTGCCCATGTCGAACCCGGCTCATGCCTGCGGAAAGGTAAAGAAGTCAGCGTCCGGTCAAGAACCGGGCTGCCAGCCGTTTCGGCGCCTGTACCAGCGCGATCCGCCGGACGTCCGCCAAGCGGCCAGGGATCCACGATGAGAGCCGCGTGTCCCGGCCGCGTGGAGCCGCCTCGTCGACCTCCTCAGGACCGCTGGGGGAGCGGACCTCACCGACGAGACGGCCTCGCGCCGCGGCTAGCCGGGCAGCAGGTCGGCTCCCCAGGCCGGTTCGAGGTCGCTCAGCCACATCGCGTCGGGGTCGAACCGGGCGAAGAACGGCCTGCCGACCAGGGACGGGTCCCTGGCCTGGAGCATCCGGAGCACGAACACCTTCTCGCCGGCGATCTCGGCGGTCCCGTCGATGACGGCCTTGCCGGGATCGGCCGACATGACCGGCCCGCGGACCGTCCTGGCCAGCCCCGACACCGAGCCGATGGCCTCGGCGTAGATGTCGACGGCCCGGCTGAGCGGCACCCCGAAGTGGTCCTGCGGCCCGGTGTCCCGCTCGATGAACATGTAGTAGGGGACGATCCCGAGCCGGGTGGCCTCCCGCCACAGCCGTGCCCAGACCGCGGCGTCGTCGTTGACGCCCCGGATCAGCGGCCCCTGCGTCCGGATGACCGCGCCGGTCGTCCGGATCCGCCGCAGCGCCGCCTGCGCGGGTTCGGGCTCCAGTTCGACGGGGTGGCTGTAGTGCGCCATGACGGCCAGGTGCCGCCCCGCCGCGATCACCTGGTCGAACAGGGCGAGCAGCGCGTCGGCGTCGGGATCGGTGGTGAACCGGAACGGCCAGTAGGCGAGCGCCTTGGTGCCGAGCCGGATCGATTCGATGTGGTCGATCTCCAGCAGGGGCTCCACATAACGGCGCAGGACGTCCGTCCGCATGATCAGCGCGTCGCCGCCGGTGATGAGCACGCTCGTCACCTCGGGATGGGCCCGCAGGTAGGCGGTCGTCGACTCGGCGTCGCCCGTGGAGATCTTCAGTTCCTTCTCGCCGACGAACTGCGGCCAGCGGAAGCAGTAGGTGCAGTAGGCGTGGCAGGTCTGGCCCTGGCTGGGGAAGACCAGGACGGTCTCGGCGTACTTGTGCTGGAGGCCGGGGAGCGGCACTCCGTCCAGGGTCGGCTGGTTGCGGTCGAGCTGTCCCGAAGGGTGGGGGTTGAGCCGGTGCCGGATCACGTTGGCCGCGGCGCGCAGCTCGGCGGGGGAGGCGTCGGCGCGGAGCAGGCCCTCCATCCGGGCGAGGTCGTCGGGGGCGAGCATTCCCGGGTGCGGGAAGTTGAGCCGGAACATGGGGTCGTCGGGGGCGGCCGCCCAGTCGATGAGGGTGTCGGCCACGTAGGCGTTGGTGCGGAAGGGGAAGACCGCTGCCACGGCCGCCGCCCTGACCCGGTCCGCCTCGTCGAGGCCGGCTCGTTTCAGCAGGTCATCGAGGTGCCGGGCCGTCAGCGCCCGGAACACGGTATGCGTCAAGGTCCTCCCATCTACATGATCATTCTCGGTTTCCATACTGGCCGCTCCCGGCCGACTCGCACCCGCGAGGGCTGGCCGGTTGCGGTCCTGTTCGGGGGTTTCGGCACAATGTGCGCTCATGGAGTACCGCGTCGCCGACATCGTCCGCCGCTTCGGCGCGGAACGCCCGCAGGCCCCGGCGATCACCGGGGACGGCAGGACGGTCACCTACGGCGAGCTCGACGCCCGCTCCAACCAGGTCGGTCAGGCCCTGCTCGCCGAGGGGTTCGGCCCCGGCGCGCGGATCGGCTACCTGGGCAAGAACGCCCCCGAGTTCTTCGACGTCCTGTTCGGCGCGGCCAAGACCGGCGCCGTGCTCACCCCGGTCAACTGGCGGCTCACGCCCCGCGAGATCGGTGCGGTGCTCGACGACGCGGGCGCCGCCCTCACGATCGTCGACCGGGAACTCGCCGGCCTCGACCTGCCCGGCCGGAAGATCGTGACGGGTCCCGCGTTCGAGGGCTGGCTGGCCGCCCGTCCGGCCGACGATCCGGGGTACACCGGCAGCCCCGACGACGTCGTCGCGCAGCTCTACACGTCCGGGACGACCGGCCTGCCCAAAGGCGTGCCCCTGACGAACCGGAACTTCTCGGTCGGGGTGCGGCGTTCGGCGGCCTGGCGGATGACCGGCGACTCGGTGAACCTGGTACCCATGCCGCTGTTCCACGTCGGCGGCACCGGCTACGCCCTCACCGGCCTCTACCCGGGCGGCCACCATGTGCTGGTGCGCGACGTGCGCCCTGCGGAGCTCGCCGACACGATCGTGGAGTTCGGGGTGACGCACTCCTTCATCGTGCCCGCCGTGCTCCGCGCCATGTGCGACCTGCCGGAACCGCGTGCCTACTCGACGCTGCGGGCGATCGGCTACGGCGCGTCGCCGATCACCACCGAGCTCCTCCACCGCGTGCTGGAGACCTTCAAGGCGCCGCTGTTCCAGTCCTACGGGATGACCGAGACGACCGGCACGATCGTCCAGCTCGACCCCGACGATCATGCTTCGCCGTATCTGATGCGTTCGGCCGGCCGCCCCTATCCCTGGGTGGAGCTGCGGATCGTCGATCCGGCGACCGGCGAGTCGCTGGCGGCGGGGGAGACCGGGGAGGTGTGGGTGCGGTCGCACCAGAACACGTCCGGCTACTGGAACCGGCCCGCCGAGACCGAACGGTTGGTGACCCCCGACGGCTGGCTGCGCACCGGCGACGCCGGCCATCTCGACCGCGACGGCTACCTTTTCCTCACCGACCGGATCAAGGACATGATCGTGACGGGCGGGGAGAACGTGTACCCCGTCGAGATCGAGGAGGTCCTGTCGGCGCATCCGGGCATCGCGGACGTCGCGGTCATCGGCGTGCCCGACGAGAAGTGGGGCGAGACGGTCCTGGCGGTCGTCGTCCGCGCCGATCCCGCGCTCACCGAGCGTGAGGTCCTGGAGCACGGCAGGGCGGGTCTCGCCGGTTTCAAGCGCCCCCGCAGGGTCGTGTTCGCCGCGACGCTGCCGCGCAACCCGGGCGGCAAGGTGCTCAAGAAGGAACTGCGCGCCCCGTACTGGACGGGCACGGGACGCGACGTCTAGCGGCTCAGCCCAGGTCGAGCCAGCCCGGCAGCGGTTCGCGCCGCTCCAGCCAGTCGGCCGGGATCGCGGCGACGCCCTGGTGGGCGGCGCGCACCCCGCCGACGATCGCGGCCGTGGTGTCGCGGTCGCCGCCGGATTCCGCGACGGTCCTGACGGCGTCCGCATAAGACGGCCGGTTCGCGATCGCCCAGACACAGAACGGGACGGTGTCGGGCGCGCTGATCCGCGCTCCGTTCCCGAGGGCGAGCGCCGCCTCCTCGGCCGTGGCCCCGGCCAGCTTGGCGGCCGCCACCACACCGTCGCGGACCTGGCCGTCCGGGAGCCGGGCGAGGACCGTGTCGATCAGGCCGTCGAGCGCTTCACCGCGCCGGGAGGCGGCGTATCCCGCGGCGACGGCGATCGCGATCGCTCCTGCGATGCCCTCCGGATGGGCGTGGGTGATCTCCGCGGACAGCGCGGCCTCCTCGGCGGCGCGCTCCAGATCGTCGGCGAACCAGGCGCCGAGCGGGGCGACGCGCATCGCGCCGCCGTTGCCCCACGAACCGATGTTCTCGAAGAGTTGCGGCGCGACGACCCGCCAGTCCTCCCCGGCGCCGATCCGGGTGATGAACTGGTCGGCGCCCATGCCGTAGTCGCGGAACCGTTCGGCGCGGGACGCGAACGCGGCGGCCAGGGCGTCCTGGTCGACGCGGCCGAACCCGTTCAGGACGTCCACGAGGGAGCAGGCCATCTGGGTGTCGTCGGTCCACGCCCACCGGTCGGGGTGGCCGGGGGAGGCGACGACCCAGTCCGGTGGGAGCAGCCGGTTGCCGTAGGCGTCTCCGGCGGAGAGGCCGTGGAGGGAGTCGTAGGCGAGTTCCTTGCGCTGTTCGAGCGACAGGTCCATGGAAGGTTATTCTCAACTACTGAAGAACGACTGTCCAGTGGTATCTTCCGCGAATGGAGCCTCCCGCGGTCCTCATCGATGTCGACGGCGTGCTCAACCCCCGCAAGAAGGGCAAGGGCTACCGCCGCTTCAAGGCCACGCCGGAAGCCGTCACCTACCGGCTCTGGCTCCACCGCGAACACGGCCGGATGCTGCGCGAACTGGCCGAGACGACCGGATCCGAGCTGGTCTGGGCGAGCTACTGGTGCGGCCACGCCAACGGCTGGATCGCGCCCCGCGTCGGGCTCCCGTCCATGCCCTACGTGCCGATCCCGCGCCGCCCCGTCGGCGGCGAGCACACGCTGGGGGAGTGGAAGGTCGACCGCGTCGTCCGCTGGGCCGGCGCCCGGCCCTTCGTCTGGTTCGAGGACGAGCCCGACGCCGCCGAAGCGCTCGCCGCCAGCACCGGGCTCGGCCCCTACCTCCTGGTGGAGATCGATCCGGTGCACGGGCTGACCGCCGAGCACATCGAGCGGGCGAAGGACTGGCTCGACGGCCTCAGCGCGACGCCCGCAAGCTGAACATCATCGGGAGGCGCGGACCGTCGTCGGAGTAGGTCGTGTCGGGCCGCCGGACCATGGTCTCGTACCGGGGGAACAGCGTGTGGTCGTGCTCGTGCAGGAACTCGATCCGCAGCCCCGCCGCGGCGACGGCCGAGACGATGTCGGCGAGCGTGTGGTCCCAGGCGACGGTCGTGTCGTTCACTGTCCGCGCGGACTGGTCGGCGTAGGTGCCGGGCTCGTTCCAGACCTTCGGGCCGACGTCGAAGTAGTCGTGCTCGCGCTTCAGCCCGGTCGCGTCGTCGAAGACGTTGGTGATTGGATGGAACTCCGACAGGTAGAGGAAGCCGCCCGGGTTGAGCAGGCCCGCGACGATCCGGGCCCACCGGTCCAGATCGGGCAGCCACGGCAGCGCGCCGAGACCCGTGTAGACGATGTCGTAGGTGGCGCCCAGCGCTTCGGGGGCGTCGTAGAGGTCGGCGGTGACGAACCGGGCGTCATAGCCGAGCTCGTTCGCCAGCCGGGAGGCCGCCTCGACGGCGGGCGCGGAGAAGTCGAGCCCCGTCACCGAAGCGCCGCGCGTCGCCCAGGACAGGGTGTCCAGGCCGAAATGGCACTGCAGATGGACGAGTGAACGGCCGGTGACGTCGCCGACCTCGTCCCGCTCGAACGGCCGCAGGACGTCCGGTTTCCGCTTGAACCCCGCCACGTCGTAGAACTCGCCCTCGACATGGATCGGGACGCGTTCGTCCCAGCTCGCCTTGTTCAGTTCCCGCCAGCGGTCGGTGATCTCACTCATTCACCCGAGTCTGGCGGAACCGCTCGACGTCGCGAAACTCCTTTTCCAGCGCGTCGGGGTCGATCGGTTCGCCGGGGAACGGCTCGGCCGCCGAACCGCGCCAGGTTCCGGCGATCCGGCCGTCCACGATCACGGACGCCCTGATCATGCCGCCGCCCGGATGGACGGCCTTGCGGTGCTCGGGCGCCAGCCCGCGGTCCTTCCAGCCGAGGAGGTACTCATCGAAAGCGGGCACCAGCCGGACGAAAGGCGCGCATTCCCTGGCGGGCGGTGCGCTGGAGTCGCGCCAGCCGCGCCGAGCTTTGCCCAGAGAGACCCCGGACCAGACGGCCAGATCCTCCGGGGTGCTCGGGCCGTGCGCCCGCCGATAGCGGGTGGCCAGCTCGGTGAGCGCCCTGTCCTCGTCGACCTCGGTGGGCAGTGGCGCGCCCAGCCAGTCAGCGGCATGGACATAGGTCGCCTTTCCGGCGGTGTCGGGGCCGAGCACGACCAGCCCGGCGCGCGCCCCGAGGGCCGCGTGATGCACGATCGCCTGCCCTTCGACGCCGAGCAGCTCACCCAGTTCGGCCTTGCCGACCGGACCGCGCCCCGCGAGCGCCCGGTCCACGGCGCTGACGGCCTCCGCCTCGGTCCGTGCGACGCCGAGCTCACGCAGCCGTCGCAGCGATCCGGTGGCCGAAGGGCGGAGCAGCGGATGCAGCCAGCCCAGATCCTCGGCGGCCGCCAGATGCAGCGTGCCGCGCGGCCCCCAGAGCCGGACGACCGACCGGTCCTCCTTCGCCGCCGCGACGTCGGCCGCGCGCAGCCCCTCCGCCCGCGCCCGGAACGCCAGTGGATACGCCGCGACGTCCTGGGCCTGCACGGCCAGCAGATGCCGGACGATCTCCAGCACACCGAGCCCGGCGGGCCGGTCGAGAAGTTGCGCGACGGCTCTGTCCCTCACCCGATGTCCCTCACCCGATCATTGTCCGCCACAGCGCGGACCGGACGGTCCGCGGATCCGGGCGGCGTCTTCGGAATTCTGTCGGTGGTGGTCGTTAGGTTGGCGGCGTGGTCGACTTCACGCTCGCTCAGGCCCGCGGACTCACCCTCGGGCGGCAAGGGCTGTCCGGGCCCCGCGTCGCCTCGGTCGGCGATGCCGTCACGGCGGCCGTGGGCGTCTTCGCGTCCGCCCCGACCTGCTATCTGTCGCTGGCCGCGCGTGTCGAGGGGTTCCGGCTCGACGATCTCGACCGGGAGCTGTACGAGAAGCGGTCTCTGATCCGGGTGCGGAGTATGCACGAGATGGCGTTCGTGCTGCCCGTCGCCGACCTGCCGGTGATCCTCGCGGCGACCAACGCGGGCGACGCCAAGGCCGAGGCGCGGATCCTTCGGCAGGTCGGCATCGACTCGGCCGCCTATGCGGGCTGGTCGGAGCGGATCCTCGCGGTGCTCGCGGAGGTGCCGACGGCGAGCGTCACCGAGCTGCGCGCCCATCTGGGAGCGGACGCCCCCGCCCACCTGAACTACATCGTCGCGCTGATGGGCCGCCAATGCCGGGTGGTCCGCGCCGAGGTGCGGGGCGGCTGGCGCAGCGACTCCTACTCCTACGCCGCGTGGCAATCCTGGACGGGCGCCGAACTCGAACAGGCCGAACAGGCCGCCGCCAGGACGGAGCTGGCCCGCCGCTATCTGAAGTCGTTCGGCCCCGCCACGGCCGCCGACCTCAAGTGGTGGGCGGGCTGGACGGTCCGCGACACCAAGGCCGCCCTCGCGGGCCTCGACCTGACCGAGATCACCGTGGCGGACGCCCCCGCCCTGCTCCTCACCGAGGATCTGGACGCCCTCGCCACGGCCGCGCCCGCCGAAGGAGTCCGCCTGCTGCCCTACTGGGACGCCCTGATGATGGGATACGAGCGGCTGGCCCGCGCCCCCCGCCTCGTCGCCCCTGACGACCACCCGAAGATCTACGACAAGTCCGGCAACGGCACCTGCACCCTGCTCCTCGACGGCGTCGCCGCGGGCGTCTGGGAACTGGAGCACGCCAAAGACACCCTGACGCTCCGCGTCGCCCCCTTCACGGCGGGGCTCCGCCCTCCCGGGATCGAGGCGGAAGCGGCCCGTCTCGCCGAAGCCGTCTCCGCGAAGGAGCTCATCCTCGAATTCGCCGACCCTCCCCTCCCTCTCGCAGCCGGAGCCCGCAACGCCTTCATGTCCCCCCTCCGCCTCGGCGGCTGACCGCGCCCCGCGACCTTCCACGGGAAGCGGCGGACGTCCGCCGCCCGGGAGAGGATGACGCCATGAACACGCTGAAAGATCTTCATATCCCCGGTGATCCGTTGATCCTTCCCAATGCCTGGGACGTCGCCTCGGCGAAGATCGTGGAGGAGGCGGGGTTCCCCGCGATCGCCACGACCAGCGCGGGAGTCGCCCCGGCGCTGGGCTACGCCGACCGCGAGCGAACCCCCGCCGCCGAGATGTTCGCGGCCCTCGCCCGGATCACCCGGGCCGTCGCGGTCCCGGTGACGGCCGACATCGAGCACGGCTACGGCCTGAACCCCGCCGAACTCGCCGAACGGCTCGCCGAGGCGGGCGTCGCCGGCTGCAATCTCGAGGACTCGATCGACGGGGTGCTCCAGGACCGGGAGGAGCACGCCGACTTCCTGGCCGCCGTCCGGCAGGCCGACCCCGAACTGGTGATCAACGCCAGGGTCGACTCCTGTCTGCGCGGATTCGGCCTCGACGACGCGATCGAGCGGGGCCGCCGCTACCGGGAGGCGGGCGCCGACTGCGTCTACCCGATCACCGGAGCCGAGGTCGCGGAGCTGGTCGAGGGGATCGGCGGCCCGGTCAACGTCCTGTTCACCCCGGAGCTGACCATCGCGGAGCTGGCGGACCTGGGCGTCGCCCGGATCAGCTACGGCGAGGGCGTCTACGCCGTCGCCTACGAGCGCGCCCGCGCCGCCGTCTCAGCGATTCGCGGTGGCCACAGCCCGTACTGACGGCAGCCGCACCGCGAAGCAGGTCCCGACGCCGAGCGTGCTCTCCACGGTGATCTCGCCGCCGTGGGCGAGCACGATCTCACGGGAGATGGCCAGCCCCAGCCCGCGGCCGCCGGTCGTCCTGCCGCGCGAGGTGTCGGCGCGCCAGAACCGGTCGAACACGTGCGGCAGATCGTCGGGGGAGATGCCGTGGCCGTCGTCGGTGACGGTGATCAGCGCCATCCCGCCGTCGTCCGCGGCCTCCAGCGTGACGGTCGTCGCGGCCGCCCTGACCGCGTTGGTGATCAGGTTGCCGACCACCTGGCGGAGCCGGTCGGGGTCGGCGTTCACCTGGGGCGCGGCGCCGGAGGCGAGCACCAGCTCGACGGACGCGGTCCTGGCGACGGCCTGGTGTGAGGCGTGGCAGGTGGCCAGCAGTTCGGCCGGGTCGAGCCGGTCGCGGTGGTACACCAGCGAGCCGGATTCGGCGAGCGCCAGCTCCTGCAGGTCGTCGATCAGCCGCTGCTGGAGCACGGCCTCCTCGTGCAGTGACGCGAACAGTTCGACGTCCGGTTCGAGCAGCCCGTCCTGGACGGCCTCGACATACCCGCGGATGTTGGCCAGCGGGGTCCGCAGCTCGTGCGCGATATCGCTGATCATCCGGCGCTGGCGCTCCTCGCTGCGCTGCAGCGAGTCGGCCATCCGGTTGAACGACCGCGCCACGTCGGCCACCTCGTCGTCGCCGCGGACCGGTACCCGCTCGGACAGGTCGCCGGACGCGAGCTTGCGGGAGGCGTGGCTGAGCGCGTCGAGCTGGTTGAGGACGCGGCGGCAGAGCAGCACGGTCTCGGCGATCGCCAGCAGCGCCACCACCCCGGCGGCGGCGAGGGTGCGGCGCGGCGACACCTG
>NZ_BAAGZI010000075.1:0-19979 GCF_054778695.1 Actinocorallia lasiicapitis | reverse complement strand
GCAAGCGCGGCCTGCTCGGCGAGGACGTCGGCGGGAGCGGGCGGGTCGGACAGCAGCAGGGTCAGCAGCCGGCCGCGCCGCTGCTCCCGCTCGCCCGCCGCCTTCTCCTTGGCGCGCGCGTACCCGTGCGCGGCGGCCGAGGCGAGTTCGTCCAGGTAGGCGAAGTTCGCTTCGGCGAGGAGCGCGGTCAGCTCACGTGACTTCCCCAGCCGGCCCGCCTCGACGTTGATGTGCCGCCACGCGACCCGCGAGGAGATCCGCATCGCGCTCTGCAGGTGCTCCAGACCGCGTCCCTCCATCGCCTCCCCGTAGCCGACGTCGAAGTAGACCTGGTGGACGTCCTTCCAGGAGGCGTCCGGGTCGGCGATGAGCTGGACGAAATGGTTCATCGCATACTCGACGGCCATCTCGACGGTCCGCTGGTACACATGGTCGCCGGGACGGGCGTACTCCGGCACGTGCCGCCGGACACCCTCGACCATGATCTTCAGTACCGACGGGATCGCCGGACGCATCCACTGCGCTTCTTCGGAGGGGATCTCGCGCCAGGGCTGCGCGCTGAGATCCTGGCCAGGTAGTGCAACCGTCATTGCGTGAAAGTAAATCGCAGGTTTCGGCAGGGACACTCACTACCCGCGCCGCCCTTCTGGATGTGTTGTCAGTAACTGATAAATCTACCTTTACCTGCGGAAATACCGATGAGTTCTGCTTTGAAGACGGAATCCCACGGCGTTTCTTGGCGGATCTGCGTGTGCTCGAAGGCTCGGCCGGGAGGACATTGCTAGGCAGTCCGGAGCCCACCCCTCAGGAGCTGCAAGTGAAATCCCTCCTCGCGTCGCTGACGGCGCTGGCGGTCGTCCCCGCGCTGGCCGTCGTGGCCGGTCCGGCCGCCGCCGCGCCGACCGGCTGCACCGCGACCGCCGCGGAGATCTACGCGCCGGCCGGTTCGATCTCCGGCGCGCCGGGCGACCTGATCGCCTGCCGCGCCGTCACCCTGCCGCATGTGCCGGGGAACATCCCGATGAAGGCGTACCAGGTCAGGTATGTCTCGACCGATCTGCGCGGCGCGAAGGTCCCGGTCTCCGGGACGGTCGCCGTCCCGACCGCCAAATGGACGGGCGCCGGCTCCCGGCCCACCGTCGCGTTCAACCCGGGCACGCTCGGCATCGGCAACCAGTGCGCGTTCTCCAAGCAGATCGCCGGCGCCTACCAGGACGAGTACGAGGGCGAGCAGCTCAGGGAGTTCCTCAAGGCCGGGTTCGCGGTCGCCGCGACCGACGGCATGGGCTACATCGACGGCGGCACCCACGCCTACATGATCGGCCAGAACTCCGGCCATGCCCTGCTGGACATCGGCAGGGCGTCCCGGCAGGTGCCCGGCGGCGGGCTCACCGCCGACGGCAAGATCGCGCTGTCCGGCTACTCCGAGGGCGGCGCGGCCTCCCTGTGGGCGGCGCAGCTCGCGGCGTCCTACGCCCCCGAACTGAAGATCGTCGGCGCGGCGGCGGGCGGCGTGCCCGGCGATCTCAGGGTGACGGCCAAGCAGCTCAACGGCAGCGCCTTCGCCGGCTTCCTCGCCGACGCCGTCATCGGGCTGCACGAGGCCTACCCGACCCTGCCGTTCGACGAGATCATCAACGACGCGGGCCGCTCGGCCGTCGCCGACACCAAGAAGTACTGCCTGTACGGCACCCTCGCCCGGTTCCTCGGCGCGCGCGTCGAAGGCTTCACCACCAAGGGCCACACGCTCGACCAGCTCTACACGCTGACGGACTCCACCGGGCTGAGCTGGGGCGACGCCGTCGACCAGCAGAAGCTCGGCGTCGGTATCGGCGGGCCGTTCTCCAACGCCAAGTACAAGATCGGGTTCCCGACCTTCCAGTACCGCGGCTTCTTCGAAGAGATCATTCCGCACGAGACCGAAGAGGAGACCCGGCGGCTCTACTGCAAGGCCGGTGTCACCACCCAGTTCAACAACTCTTACCCCGGCGAACACCTGCTGACCGACAGCATCGCCATCAACGACGTGACGTCCTGGATCCGCGACCGGTTCGCCGGCAAGTGGATGCTCGGCAACTGCCCTCTGTTCTAGGACGTGAGACGGACGACCCCTTTCCCGCCACCGGGGCAAGGGGCCGTCCGCGTTCGGGGGGCTACTTGACGTCGATGAACTTCCAGGCCGTGACCTTCTTGGCGTGCCACCCGGTGATCGGGACGACCGCCGCCACATAACCGTCCTTGGTGGCCGGGAAGTACTTGAGCCACTTGCCCTTCTTGTCGGTCTTGACGACCGCGAGGCGCTTGGCCTTGCCGCCCTTCGTCTTCCACCAGATCTCCACCTTCTGGTTCTTCAGCGGGTCCCAGCCGTTCACGCCGGAGAAGCTGAACCGGGAGAGGCTGCCGGCGAAGCCGCCGACGGCGAACTTCGTGCCCTTGCGCGGCTTCGCGGGCTTGCCCGCCACGGTCAGCTTGGTGTCGCGGTAGACGGTGAAGGTGCTGACCTCCTTGAACATCTTGAAGTCGTAGAAGTCGTCGCCGGCCTCGCCGTCGGTCGCGTCGACGGAGACGTACCACTTGCCCGCGTCCATGTCGCGGTCGATGTGGGCCACGCCCTCCCAGACGCCGTCCTGCGGGGTGCCCTGGACGAGCTTGAGCCCGTCGATCGTCTCGAAGCCGATCTCGCCCGCGCTGTCGAGGCTGGCGTTGACCTCCTTGATGTTCTGCCCCTTGAGCGCCACCCGCAGGGTGATCTTGGCCTTCTTGCCCGCCTTGAGGATCGGCTTGCCGACGACCTTCGCGGAGCCGAAGGTCACCGCGGCCTGTGCCGCGCTCGCGGGGACGAGCACGGCGGCGCCCAACGTAAACGCAAGGGCGATCGAACCAAGCTTTCGCATGAAAACTCCATTCACAAGTTCCTGGTGTGAACGTTATTTCACAGCGGAGCCGTGGTTGTCCAGGTCGCCTGGATCACACCCACCGGGCAACACACCGGAAACACTTAACAAGCCGGAAACAACCGTGATTCGAGGGCGAAACGGCCGTTCGTCACCCTGCTGGGACGATCCGCACCCCCTGAGGAGACGGCATGGAGCTCAACGCCGCCGCGACGGCCTGGCTGCTCGCCAGTACCGCGCTCGTCCTGCTGATGACCCCCGGCCTCGCCTTCTTCTACGGCGGCATGGTCAGGACCAAGAGCGTGCTCAACATGATGATGATGAGCTTCGTGTCGATCCCGCTCGTCACGCTGGCCTGGGTGGCCGTCGGCTACAGCCTCGCGTTCGGCACCGACCACGCCGGGCTGATCGGCGGGCTCGAACACGCCGGGCTGCGCGGCATCGGGCCGTCCGACGTGACGTCCGGAGTGCCGACCCTGCTGTACTCCACCTTCCAGCTCACCTTCGCGATCGTCACCGCCGCCCTGGTCAGCGGTGCCATCGCCGACCGCGCCAAGTTCTCGGCCTGGACCCTCTTCGTGCCGCTCTGGATCGTCCTGGTCTACGCGCCCGTCGCCCACTGGGTGTGGAACGCCGACGGCTGGATCATGAAGCTCGGCGCGCTCGACTACGCGGGCGGGCTCGTCGTCGAGATCGTCTCCGGGGCGTCCGGGCTCGCGCTGGCGCTGGTGCTCGGGCCGCGGTTCGGGTTCAAGAAGGAGGCCATGCGGCCGCACAACATGCCGATGGTGCTGCTGGGCGTCGGGCTGCTGTGGTTCGGCTGGTTCGGGTTCAACGCCGGATCGGCGCTCGACGCGAACGGCACCGCCGCGGCCGTCTTCCTGAACACGCTGCTCGCGGGCTGCACCGGACTGCTCGGCTGGCTGATCGTCGAGCAGAGGCGCGACGGCCACCCGACCACGTTCGGGGCCGCGTCCGGTGTCGTCGCCGGTCTCGTCGCGATCACCCCGAGCTGCGGTTCGGTCGATCCGCTGGGCGCCATCGCCGTCGGGCTGGCGGCCGGGATCGTCTGCTCCTACGCCGTCGCGTGGAAGTTCCGCTTCGGCTACGACGACTCACTGGACGTCGTCGGTGTCCACTTCGTCGGCGGTGTCGTCGGCACCGGGCTGATCGGGCTACTGGCCGCCGGGACGATGACGGGCGGCGTCGAAGGGCTGCTGTACGGCGGCGGATTCGGGCAGCTCGGCAAGCAGTTCGTCGCGATCCCGGCCGTCGCGGTGTTCGCGTTCGCCGTCACCTACGCGCTCGGCAAGGCCATCGACAAGACCATCGGCTTCCGGGTGCCGCTGGAGGACGAGGTCAGCGGGGTCGACCTGGCGCTGCACGCCGAAACGGCCTACGAGCACGGGGTCCCCGGCGGGCTCGGCTCCCACTCGTCGGCTACTGGAGCGAAGATCGACGCCTAGTGCGTCGAACGCTTCTTCTTCGACTTCTTCTTCTTGGAGGAGCCGTGCTCCCACTCGTAGCCGGGGGTGTTGCTCTGGCAGAAGCTGTCGGACACGACCTCGTCGGTGGCGTCGAACTCGCACCACTTGCTGTCTCCGCCGCAGGCCGTCAGCGTGCCTGCGGCGAGCAGGAGGGCGGCGGCGGACAGACCGATCTTGCGCATGGGGTCAGGCTAGCGCGGGCGCGCGGGCCGCGAGGAGCTTGTCGACGAAGACCAGCAGCAGGCCCAGCAGCCAGAAGAACACCGCGTAGACGACCGCGTTCCACAGCACTCCCCCGTACCCGTGGGAGGTGACGTCGAGGAACGGGTAGGGGTAGCGGACGGCCGGGGTGACCAGGATCTCGCCGCGGATCAGCACGAACGCGAAGTAGGCCAGCGGGTAGACGAGCCAGATCGCCGCGTGGATCGGGCGGAGCCCGCCGTGCGGGGCGAAGAACAGCCAGCCGAGGAGCCCGAGCACGGGCGTGACCTTGTGCAACGCCGTGTCGGAGAAGAGCGCGAGGCCCTCCAGCGGACGGGCGTCCGGGGCCAGGACGATGTTGTAGACCAGCCCGGTGATCAAGATGAAGAGTATCGCCGAAGTGAGCACGGGGGCGGGTGTCACTCGTCGTCCGCTCCATAGCCGCCAGGCCGTGTAGGCGGCGACGATGCCCAGGTAGATGTTGCTCTGGTTGGTGAAGAAGATGAGCTGGCTCCGGTATCCGTGCGCCAGGAACGACGCCGCCTCTCCCAGCAGGACGACCACCGCGACCAGCGCCCACCAGGCGCCGGCAACCCCCCGATTGCGCATGTCTCCATCTTGCCTCCTGTGAGACATCGCACAGCGACGAGGGGTGACGGTTGGCCCGGCTTCGTGGTTACGGTTACGTAAGCGTAAGTTAGACGGAGGCTCCAATGACAGCGCTCACCCGCGTGCTCTCCTCACTCACCACCCCCTTGCTCCCCGACGACTACCTGTCGCTGCTCAATCCGCTCTGGTCGGACGAGCCGCGCGGCCGGATCACGGGCGTGCGCCGAGAGACCGCCGACTCCGCCACCCTGACCATCAAGCCGGGACCAGCGTGGCCGGTCCACCAGGCCGGGCAGTGGTTGAAGATCGGCGTTGAGCTGGCCGGGGTCCGCCACTGGCGCACCTTCTCCATCTCCAGCGCGCCCGGCGCGCCGCTCCAGATCACGGTCAAGGCGGCCGGGCCGGTCTCGTCCGAGCTCGTCCACCGGACCAAGCCCGGCACCATCGTCGCCCTCGGCTTGCCCGAAGGTGACTTCACCCTGGCGTCACGGCGCGAAAAAGTGCTGTTCGTGACGGCCGGCAGCGGCATCACCCCGGTGATGAGCATCCTGCGCGCCGGGGTCGACGACGCCGTCCTCGTGCACAGCGCGCCGTCGCGGCCCGCCGTCATCTTCGGCCGGGAGCTGCGCGCGCTCGCCGAAGAGGGACGGCTGACCCTGCACGAACGCCACACCCGCAAGGACGGCCGGCTCGACCCGGCCGAACTCGCCGCGCTCGTCCCCGATCTGGCCGACCGCCGGATCCTCGCCTGCGGGCCTGAGGAGATGCTGCGCTCCCTCGAGGAGCACTTCCCGCAGGTCACCACCGAACGCTTCCGGCTCACCCCGACCGTCGTCGGCGAAGGCGGCGAGATCACCTTCACCAAGAGCAAGATCGCCTGCTCGACCGACGGTCCGATCCTCACCGCGGGCGAAGAGGCCGGCGCACTGCTCAAGAGCGGATGCCGGATGGGCATCTGCTACTCCTGCGTGGGCAAGCTGACCTCGGGCAAGGTCCGCGACCTGCGCACCGGCGAGGTCCACGGCGACGAGGGCGACCTCGTCCAGATCTGTGTCTCCGCCCCCGCCGGTCCCGTCGAGATCGACCTGTAGAGGAGCCCTCATGACCACGGCAACGCTCATCACGCCCGATCCGCTGACCCATCTGTCCGAGACCGACCTGGACGCGTTCGGCGCCGAACTCGACGCGATCCGCGACGAGATCATCGCCGATCGGGGCGCGGAGGACGCCGCTTACATCCGGAACGTCATCAAGCTCCAGCGCGGCCTCGAGATCAGCGGCCGTGCCATCCTGATGGCCGGCTGGCTGCCGCCCGCCTGGATCGCCGGGACAGCCGCCCTCTCCGCGGCGAAGATCCTGGAGAACATGGAGATCGGGCACAACGTCATGCACGGCCAGTGGGACTGGATGCGCGATCCGAAGATCCACTCCACCACCTGGGAGTGGGACAACACCTCCCCCGCCGACCAGTGGAAGCACTCCCACAACTACGTGCACCACACCTACACCAACGTCATGGGCAAGGACCGCGACATCGGCTACGCGGTGCTGCGGATCACGCCCGAGCAGCCCTGGTCCCGCTGGACGGTCGGCCAGCCGCTCTACGCGGCGCTGCTCGCGATGTTCTTCGAGTACGGGGTGGCGTTCCACGATCTGGAGATCGAGCGGATCCGCAAGGGCGAGAAGAGCTGGGATGAGGCGCTTCCCCAGCTCAAGGCCATCGGCCGGAAGATCCGCCAGCAGATGCTGAAGGACTATGTGGCGTTCCCGCTGATCGCGCTGCCGTTCGGTTCCGCGCTCCCGGTGCTCGCCGGCAACTTCACCGCGAACATCGTCCGGAACATCTGGACGAACGTGGTCATCTTCTGCGGCCACTTCCCCGACGGCGCCGAGGTGTTCCCCGAGGAGCAGATCGAAGGCGAGTCCCGCGGCGCCTGGTACGCGCGTCAGCTCCTCGGCTCCGCCAACATCTCCGGCGGGCCGCTGATGCACCTGGCCACCGGCAACCTCAGCCACCAGATCGAGCACCACCTCTTCCCCGACCTGCCCAGCAACCGGTACGCCGAGATCGCGCCGCGCGTCCGGGCGCTGTGCGAGAAGTACGACCTGCCGTACACGACCGGCTCACTGCCGTCGCAGATCAGCTCCACCTGGAAGAAGATCTTCAGGCTGGCCCTGCCGTAGGGCGCTCGTCCGATCCGGGCGTCCGCGCTCCTGACGGGAGCGTCGGAGATCGTTAGAGTGGGCGCTCGGACGGACGGGGTGAGGGTTTGCTGCGCGAGATCACGATGGCGGGCGCGCTGGCGGCGAGCCTGGTCGCGGGCGTGCCCGCCCAGGCCGCGGCCGCCGCGAAGCCCGTGTGCGAGTCGAAGCAGAGCCCGGCCATGGCCAAACGGCTCAGCGGGCAGATCAAGACGGCGCTGCGCGGCCGGTCCGGCACCATCTCGGTGGCGCTCTATGACCGGAAGCGCAGAATGTCGTGCTGGGTGGGGGCGTCCCGGCGGTTCGACTCGGCGAGCACCGTCAAGGTGACGATCGTCGCCGCGCTGCTGCGCTCCGCCCAGAAACGCGGGCTGACCAGCCGGGAACGCTCCCTGGCCAGAGCCGCGATCACCCGGTCGGACAACGCGGCGACCTCAGCGCTGTGGCGGCAGCTCGGCCGCGCCCGGATCCAGCGGCTGCTCGACCTCGCCGAGATGCGGGCCACCCGGCTGGGCCCCAGCAGCTACTGGGGCCTCACCCAGATCACCGCGTTCGACGAGCTGAAACTGCTCATGCTCCTCACCCGCAAGGACAAGGTGCTGACCGAGAAGTCCCGCAAGTACCTGCTCGGGCTGATGAACGACGTCACCCCCGGGCAGCGCTGGGGCACCCCGGCGGGTGTGCCGAAGAACGTCCGGGTGCAGGTGAAGAACGGCTGGCTGCCGCGGGCCACCCATGGCTGGCGCGTCCACAGCCTGGGGACCTTCGACGCGAAGAACCGCGACTACATGTTCGTGGTCCTCACCCACGGCAACCCGTCCATGTCCTACGGCGTCACCTCCATCGAACGCGTCGCCCGGCGCGTCCACACCACCCTCAACCCCGAGACCAGCGCCCGGCACGCCCTCCTCCCGCTCCCCGAGACGTCCGACGGCAGCGCCCCCTACGGGCCCGTCCCCGGCGAGGAGTAGGCCGAGCGGGGTTCGGTTGTCACGTGGCGCTTACATCGGGGACGTCCGGCGGTAACGCAGCGCGTTCAGTCTTCGTGCATGACCGGGGAATTGCAGTTCCGTGAGGTCCATGGTTACCGGCGCGCGTTCCGGATGGTGGGCGAAGGGCCGCCGCTGCTCCTGATCCACGGGATCGCCGACAGCTCCGAAACCTGGCTGCCGGTCCTGCCCGAACTGGCGAAACACTTCACCGTGATCGCACCCGACCTGCTCGGCCACGGGGCGTCCGCCAAACCACGGGCCGACTACGCGGTCGCCGCCTACGCGTCGGGGATGCGGGACCTGCTGACGGTCCTCGGCGTCGACCGGGTGACCGTCGCCGGGCATTCGCTGGGCGGCGGCGTGGCGATGCAGTTCGCCTACCAGTTCCCCGAGCGGTGCGAACGGCTCGCACTGATCTCCAGCGCGGGCATGGGACGCGAGGTCCATCCCGTCTTCCGGCTGGCGGCGACACCCGTCGCGGGCCCGGGGCTCGCGGTCATGGCGTCGCTGCCCGTCCGGACGGCCGTACTGGCGGCCGCGCCGCTGCTCCGGCTGTTCGGCAACGCCGGGCTCGGCCCCGACCTCGACTACGTCCTGGCCCGCTACGCGAACTTCGCCAACCCGACGGCCCGCCGCGCGTTCCTACGCACCATCCGCGCCGGCGCCGACCTGCACGGCCAGGCCATCACCATGCTCGACCGCAGCTACCTGGCCACCAACCTCCCCACCCTGCTCATCTGGGGCACCCACGACGGCATCATCCCCGCCTCCCACGCCGCCATCGCCCACGCCGCCCTCCCCGGCAGCCGGCTGGAACTCTTCGAAGGCGCCGGCCACTTCCCCCACCACCACGACCCGGCCCGCTTCGCCAAGATCCTCACCACATTCATCGAGACCAACGCCCCCGGCACCTACGACCGCTCCACCTGGTCCCAGATCCTCCAGTCCGGCCGCCCCACCCCCGAACCCCCCTCCAGCGGTTCCTGAACACCACTGGACACCCGGTTGAACCCGTCGCCGCCACCGGCGCGACCCGGTGGACCGCCGAACGCGGCGGGTTCGGGTGGGGTTGTGGCGGGCGGGGGAGGTCGCGGGGAGGGCTGGCCGCTTAGAGTTGGGGGGTGAGCGAGAAGGCGGTTGTCGGACGGTCGGAGCAGACGCGAGAGCTGATCGTGGAGACGGCGCTCCGGCTGTTCAGGGAGAACGGGTACGAAGCGACGACGATGCGGGCGATCGCCCGCGAAGCCGGAGTGTCGGTCGGCAACGCGTACTACTACTTCTCGTCGAAAGAAGAGCTGATCCAGGCCTACTACGACGAGCTGCAGGAATCCCACAACGCGGCCTGCCGGGCCGTGCTCGACCGCGAGACCACCTTCACCGACCGGCTGAACGGGGTGCTGCGGGCCCGCGTCGACACGATGGTGCCCTACCACGCGTTCGCCGGGAAGTTCTTCAAGTTCGCCGCCGAACCGACCTCGCCGCTCAACCCGTTCAGCTCCGAGTCAGGACCGGCCCGCGCCGCCGCCATCGCCATCTACCGGGAGGTCGTGGACGGCTCCCGCGACCTCAAGCTCGAAGCGGACTTCCGCCAGGAGCTCCCCGAACTGCTCTGGCTCTACTCGATGGGCCTGGTCCTGTACTGGGTGCACGACTCCTCCGACGGCTGCCGGAAGACCTACCTGCTGGTCTCGCGGACTGTTCCCCTCGTCAACAAGATGGTCTCGATGTCCCGGCTGCCCGGTTTCCGGTCCGTCACCCGCGAGCTCGTCGACATCATCCGCAACGTCCGCGGCTGACCGCCACAGCGCGGGGGCGCGAGAGGCGGTCAGCGGCACTCCTGGTGCTTGATCTGGCGTTTCACGCACCATTCGGGGCCGAAGAAGATGTCCCAGTGGGTGTCGTGCTCGTTGGCGAAGAGCCGGCCCGGCTCGTCGCGGTACATGGGGGATCCGTCGGAGCGGGTGGAGACCTTCCGCATGTTCTTGGTGATGTACTTCTCGAGGCACTTGGTCGGCATGATGTCGATCTTGTAGCCGTTGCCGTGGCTGAAGCGCATCGTGGCATGGCCGCGTTCGGTGCCGCCCGAGACGGTGATCTTGCATTTGCTGGCCTTCTTGAAGGCCACGATGCCCTCGACCGTCCCGCGCCGCATCCCCTCGTACGACGTGCAGTCGCGGCGCTGACGGTTCGTGCAGTTACCGGTGGAGGAGCGCTTCATCCCCTCCGCGCCGAAGGTCGAATCCACCCAGGGCTGCTTCATCCGCGCCTCCAGGTTGATCACCGGCGCGGCCGGCCGGACGGCGAGCGGCACCGCGTTCTGCGGGCTCGGCTGCACGATCACGGTCGGTTCCTGCTTCGGTCCGGCGAACGCGACGACCGCGACGAACGCCGCCGTCGCACCGGAACCCGCCGCGGCGATGAGCCACTGTCTGGCCTTCATGGATCTCCCCCCTAGAACGAGGAGGGAGATCCCCTGAAGATGATCAGCGAAACGCCGGGCCTATCAGGCCATATGCAGATTTTTCATGGCGAATCCAATCTCGGCTTCCACCTGCTTGATCCGTTCTTCAACGACCAATGACCCGTGGCCCGCGTCATATCGGTAGACCTCATGGGGTTTGCCGAGTTCGTCGAGACGCGCCAGATAGTTGTCGATCTGCCGGATCGGGCAGCGCGGATCGTTCTCCCCGGCGAGCACCAGGACCGGCGCCTGGACGTCCTCGACATAGGTGATGGGCGACGATTCCCGGTACTTGTCCGGCACTTCCTCAGGAGACCCGCCGAACAGGGATCTGTCGAACGCCTGGAGCGCCTCCATCTCGTCCTCGTAGGCGGCGACGTAGTCGGCCACCGGCACCCCGGCGATCCCGACCGACCAGTCCGCGGGCTGGGTGCCGATCCCGAGCAGGGTCAGATAGCCGCCCCAGGAGCCGCCCGTCAGCACCAGCTTCGCCGGATCGGCGAGGCCCTGCTCGACCGCCCAGTCCCGGACGGCCTTGACGTCCTCCAGCTCGATCAGCCCGACCTTCTGCTCCAGCGCGTCACGCCAGGCCGAGCCGTAACCCGTCGAACCCCGGTAGTTGACCTGGACGACCGCGAACCCGTGGTCCACCCACGCGGCCGTTCCGGCGTTGAAGGAGTCGGTGTCCTGGGCG
Source organism: Actinocorallia lasiicapitis (assembly GCF_054778695.1). NCBI lineage: Bacteria > Bacillati > Actinomycetota > Actinomycetes > Streptosporangiales > Thermomonosporaceae > Actinocorallia > Actinocorallia lasiicapitis. The sequence continues at coordinate 8,439 of NZ_BAAGZI010000075.1, read as the reverse complement.
GTCGGCCCGCCGTGCACGTCGAAGACCGTCGGGAACGGGCCCTCCCCCGCCGGCTTGGAGACCAGCGCGTGGATCATGCCGCCGGGCCCTTCGACCCAGGCGTCCTCGACCGGGACGGACGGCGGGGCGGGCTCGCCGGGCGGCGTCAGCACGATCCCGCCGCTGGTGGAGCGGATCACCGGCGGTTCGGCCGCGCACGTGAACAGGAACTCGATACTGCCGTCGGGCCGGACGGACGCGCCGCCCAGCGAGCCGCGCGGGGTCTCGATCCTGGTCAGTTCCTTCGACTCGAGGTCGTAGCGGAAGATCTCGTCCCTGGCCTCGTAGCCGTGCCAGACCAGCAGCGCGGAGCCGTCGGGGTACCAGCTCGCGCCGATCTCGCCGGGCAGGTCGAAGGTCAGCTCCTGCTCCTCGCCGGTGAGCGGGTTCCAGATCAGCAGCTCGTCCTTGCCGCGCCGCTCATGGCTGACCAGCAGCCGCGGATCGCCCTCGACCGGCACGAACCCCGATGGCCCGACGCCCTTGCCGGGGCCGTCGTGCAGCTCCGCGACGAGCGAACCGTCCGGTCTGAGGATCTTGATGGACGGGTGGCGGCTGTCGCCGTGCTCGCTGTGCCCGATCGCGATGAGCTGCTCGTCGCGGGAGAGCCCGCCCAGATAGGCGTTCTCCGGGTGCTCGTAGATGACGACCGGCTCCTGGCCGGGGTCGATGAGATGCACCGAGTTGCCGTGTTTGCCGCTCCGCCCGACGATCACCCGGCCGGAGCGGGCCAGCGCGAGCCCCGCCGGATACGACGGCTCCAGCGTGGTCGCGTCGACGGCCTCGCCGCCCTCGAACGGCTGCTTCTTCCAGACACCGAGCTCGTCTCCGTCGGTGTCAGCGAACCACCACAGGTCGCGCCCGTACGGATCGAGCGCGCCCATCCAGGTGCCGTTCGGCCGGGAAGTGGCCTGCTTCTGCTCGCCAGTCGCCCGATCCCAGGTGTAGATCTCCCATGTGCCGCTGGCGTTCGACCGGAACAGGCTCCGATCAGGCGCCTCTCTGGCCCATCCGGGCAGGCTGACCCGTGCCGCCCGGAACCGCTGCTTCCACCGCTCGTCGCTCATGCTTCATATCTACACCGCGTCACCACTGATTCTTCCCACCCTGTGGATAACCGGTGAGGGTCTTGTAGTAGAAGGTGGTGGCGATCAGGGCCCCGTCGGGGACCGCCGCGTAGCCGGGGATCGTGCCCGCCTCCGTCCACCCTTCGGCCCGGTACAGGGACTCGGCGGCGCTGCCGCTCTCGGTGTCGAGGACCAGCAGGGTGCGTCCCGCCGCGAGCGCGGTCTTCTCGGCGGCGGCCAGCAGCGCCCGCGCGATCCCGCGCCGCCGCACGTCGCTGTGCACCAGCAGTTTCGCCAGCTCGGCGCGGTGCCGCCCGCCCGGAAACCCGACCAGATGAAGCAGGACCGTTCCGACGATCCGCCCACCGTCCTCGGCGGCCAGCATCACCGTCTCCCCCGCTTCGACCTTGGCCGCCACCCCGTCCCACCAAGCAGCAGCCGCCCCACCGTCCAGATCATCCAGAAACCCGATCGACGCCCCACCCGCCACCGAGTCCAGCAGAAGATCCGCCAACTCCGGCAGCGCCTCCCTGACCCGCCCACCCGAAACCTCACCGATCACCCAACCCACCCTAGGCTCGTGCGCCGCCGATCCGCGCGGGCTTTTCTTTCAGGAGGTTGTCCACAGATGGGGACGGCCCGGCGCTCGAGTGAGTGCCGGGCCGTTACGGTGTGGTCAGGCGGTGAACTCGCGGGCGACGAGTTCGGCGATCTGCGCGGTGTTCAGGGCGGCGCCCTTGCGGAGGTTGTCGCCGCACAGGAACAGGTCGAGCGACTTGGGGTCGTCGAGCGACGCGCGGACCCGGCCCACCCAGGTCGGGTCGGTGCCGACGACGTCGTTCGGGGTCGGGAACTCGTGCGCCTCGGGGTTGTCGACGAGCACGACACCCGGCGCGCCCGCGAGGATGGCCTGCGCGCCGGCCTGGTCGACGTCGGAGGCGAAGGTCGCGTGGACTGCCAGCGAGTGGGTCGTCACGACCGGAACCCGCACGCAGGTCGCGTTGACCCGCAGGTTCGGCAGGCCGAGGATCTTGCGGGACTCGTTGCGGACCTTCAGCTCCTCCGACGACCAGCCGCCGTCCTTGAGGGAACCCGCCCACGGCACGACGTTCAGCGCCAGCGGAGCCGGGAACGGCCCGTCGGAGCCGACGACGGCGCGCAGGTCGCCGGCGCGCTGGCCGAGCTCCCGGTTGCCGGCGATCTTCTCGATCTGGCCGTACAGGGTGTCGATGCCTTCCTGGCCCGCGCCGGAAGCGGCCTGGTAGGAGGCGACGACGAGCTCCTTGAGCTCGTACTGGCGGTGCAGCGCGCCCATCGCGACGATCATCGAGAGGGTGGTGCAGTTCGGGTTGGCGATGATCCCCTTCGGACGGACCAGGGCGGCGTCCGGGTTGACCTCGGGGACTACCAAAGGAACGTCCGGGTCCATCCGGAAGGCGCCGGAGTTGTCCACGGCGACGGCGCCGCGCTCGGCGGCGATCGGCGCCCAGATCGCGGACACCTCGTCCGGGACGTCGAACATCGCGATGTCGACGCCGTCGAACACCTCGGGGGTCAGCTCCTGCACGACGACGTCCTGGCCGCGGACGGACAGGACCTTCCCGGCGGAACGGGCGGACGCGACGAGACGGATCTCGCCGTACACGTCCTCGCGCTGGGTCAGGATGTCGAGCATGACGGTGCCGACGGCACCGGTCGCGCCGACGACGGCGAGGGTGGGCTTGCGGCTCATCGTCCGGTACCTCCGTAAACAACGGCCTCGACCTGGTCGGCGTCGAGGTCGAAAGCGCTGTGCGCGGCCTGGACCGCGATGTCGATGTCGTCCTGTGCGACGACGACCGAGATCCGGATCTCCGAAGTGGAGATCATCTCGATGTTGACGCCCGCGTCGGCGATCGCGCCGAAGAACTTCGCGGTGATGCCGGGGTGCGACCGCATACCCGCGCCGACCAGCGAGATCTTGCCGATCCTGTCGTCGTAGCGGAGCGAGTCGAAGCCGATGGCGTCCTGCGCCTTGTTCAGCGCGGACATCGCGGTCTGCGCGTCCACGGCCGGCAGCGTGAAGGAGATGTCGGTCTTGCCCGTGGCGACGGCCGAGACGTTCTGGACGACCATGTCCAGGTTGATCTCGGCGTCGGCCAGCAGCCGGAAGATCTGGGCGGCCTCGCCGACCTTGTCGGGCACGCCGACCACCGTGATCTTGGCTTCGCTCCGGTCGTGTGCGACGCCGGAGATGATCGCGTTCTCCACCTCGGTCCCCTCAGTGCTCGCTACGACCCACGTGCCTTCCTTCTGGCTGAACGAGGACCGCACATGGATCGGAATGTTGTAGCGGCGCGCGTACTCGACGCAGCGCAGGTGCAGGATCTTCGCGCCGGACGCGGCGAGCTCCAGCATCTCCTCATAGGAGATGAAAGGGATCTTCCGGGCCTTGGGCACGATCCGCGGGTCGGCGGTGAACACACCGTCGACGTCCGTGTAGATCTCGCAGACGTCGGCGTTCAACGCGGCCGCCAGCGCGACCGCGGTGGTGTCGGAGCCGCCGCGCCCCAGCGTGGTGATGTCCTTGGAGTCCTGCGAGACGCCCTGGAACCCGGCCACGATGCAGATCGACCCGTCCTGGAGCGCGCTGCGGATGCGCCCCGGCGTGACGTCGATGATTTTGGCTTTGCCGTGCGTGCCGTCCGTGATGACCCCCGCCTGGGAGCCCGTGAACGATTTGGCCTCGTGGCCGAGGTTCGCGATGGCCATGGCCAGCACGGCCATGGAGATCCGCTCGCCGGCCGTGAGCAGCATGTCGAGCTCCCGCGCGGGCGGAAGCGGGCTCACTTTCTGGGCAAGATCGATCAGCTCGTCCGTCGTGTCGCCCATCGCGGAAACGACGACGACGACGTCGTTCCCTGCCTTCTTCGTGGCAACGATGCGCTGGGCGACCCGCTTAACACAGTCCGCGTCGGCGACGGAGGAGCCGCCGTACTTCTGCACGACAAGAGCCACTTGGGGCGCTCCTCAGGTGATCGGGTGCAGCATTGACCCCCCGAGTCTACCGAGGTCAACCCCCGACTCATCCCCCCAATTATCTCACATCCTGAGATTCCTGTATCACTCTGGGGACATCACAGGTCAGAGGCGGGTGGGGACGTCCTGGCGGCGGGTGACGCCCAGCTTGGCGAGGATGCGTTCCACGTGGCCGTCGACGGTGGTGCGGGAGATGAACAGTTCCTCGGCGATCTCCTGGTCGGACAGGCCGCGGGCGATCAGGGTCGCGATCTCCTGCTCCCGGGCCGTCAGCCCGCCTTCCGGCTGGTCGGCGCCCTGGTCGCGATCGTCCACGGCGACGGCGACCGCACCGCCGACCGGGCAGAGCGACCCCTGCCGGAACACCTGCTGGTAGGACGGTTCGCCCAGCGCGTCACGGGTGGCGAGCTCGGCCTCCATGTGCAGCTCCTCCATGATCGGATTGCCGCTGAGCCGGGCGCCTGAGGCCCGCCAGAGCCGGTCCGCCGCGCCCAGCAGGAACGCCGCCCGCTCCCATCGGGCCTGCGCGGCCGCCAGCCAGCCGACCGTCTCCAGGCTGTAGGCGAGCCCGACCTTGTCGCCGAGATCGTGCTTGGTGCGCAGCGCGGACCGGCCGAACGTCGCACACGCCTCCTGGTCGCCGTTCCGGAACGCCGCGACGCTCCGGATGAAGTCGAAATAGCCGCTCAGCCAGCGTTCCCCGCTGTCCCGTCCGAGCAGTTCCAGGCCCTCTTCCGACCGGATCCGCGCCTCCTCCGACAGCCCGTTGAGGTGCAGCAGATACGCCTCCTGGGCGACGAGGCAGACCCGTCCGACCTCGTCCCCGATCTCCGCCATCCGGCGGGCCGCCGCGCGACCCGCCGCCGGGGCCTCGTCCAGCCGTCCGGCGAAGCTCAACGCCAGATGGCGGTAGAGATGGAGCCGCCCCTGGAGCAGGACGTCGCCCTGTTCGGCGGCGATCGGCATCGCCTCGTCGAGGTCGGCGAGCGCGCCCGAGAGTTCGCCCTGGAACGTCCCGGTATAGGCGCGGACGCCCAGTGCCCACGCCCGCCAGCGAGGCGGCACCCCCGGCAGCTCCAGCACCCGCGTGAACCAGTAGCGCGACTCCGCGTACCGGCACGAGATCTGCCAGTACCCCCAGAGCGACGCGAGCAGTTCGGCCGCCTCGGCCTCCGCGCCGGGCAGCGCCAGCGCGTACTCCAGCGCCGCCCGCAGATTGGCGTGGTCGCCGCTGATCGCCCGGTAGGTCTCGAGCTGGTCGTCGTCGGTGAACCGGTCCGCGAAGGCCGTGGCGATCCGGACATATCTCGCGATATGCCTGCGCTGTACCTGTTCGGGGTCGAGCAGCCTGTCCTGCCCGTACTCGCGGATCGTGTCGAGGAGCCGGTAGCGGTCGCCCGCGGTGCGGAGCAGCACGGACTTGTCGACCAGCCCGGCGAGCGTCTGGACGATCAGCCCGCGCGGCAGCAGCCCGTCCGCGCAGACCTCCTCCGCCGTCGACAGATCGAACGGGCCCGCGAACACCGAGAGCCGAGTCCACAGCCGCTGCTCGGCGGCCGTGCACAGGTCGTAGCTCCAGTCGATGGTCGTGCGGAGGGTCTGGTGGCGGGGCAGGGCGCGGCGGCCGCCCGTCAGCACCTGGAAGCGGTGGTCGAGCCGGGACGCGAGCTCCCGGAGCGGGATCGCCCGCAGCCGGACGGCCGCCAGCTCGATCGCCAGCGGAATCCCGTCGAGCCGGCGGCAGAGCTCGATGATCTGGTCGCGGTTCCGGTCGGTCACCTCGAACCCGGGCAGCACCGCGGCCGCACGCTGCGCGAACAGCACCACCGAATCGGCGGGCCCCGGATCGTCGGCGTGCGGGAGGGGCAGCGGCGGCACCGTGAACGGATGCTCGCCCGGGACGTCGAGCGGCTGCCGGCTGGTCGCGATCACCGACACGTCGGCGCTGTGCCGCAGCAGCAGATCGGCCAGCTCGGCGCAGGCGTCGACGAGATGCTCGCAGGTGTCGAGGACGAGCAGCACCGACCGGTCCCGCAGATGATCGAGAACGACCTGGAGCGGAGTCTGCCCCGCCTGATCGACCAGATCGAGGGCCTTCATCACCGTATGGGCGAGCAGTTTCGGATCACGCAGCGCCGACAGCTCCACCAGGCAGACGCCCAGCTCATACCGCCCCTGGACGGTCCGCGCGACGCGCAGCGCCAGCCGTGTCTTCCCCACCCCGCCGGGACCGAGCACGGTGACCAACCGCGCCATCCCCAGCAGCCGGATCAGCCGTTCGGTCTCCTCCTGCCGGCCGACGAACCCGGTGGTCTCCTCAGGAAGATCACCCGAACGGAGAACGCTCAACGTCACCACATGATCACCACCCGTTTCGGTGGGCTCACCGTAACCCTCCGGCGGCCCACATCAGGGGTGAACGCGGCAATCCACAGAAATCCTTCGCGGGCGCCCCACCGGACACCCGCGAATTTCCCGTCTAAGTGGTGACGAGCTCTTCCTCGGCGACGTCCAGCCGCGCGCCCGAGACGACCGCGTGCAGCGCGCGCAGAGCGGCGCCGCCGTGGTTGCCCCAGTGGTTCAGATACGAGTACTGCCACCACCACAGCGCCTCGAGCGGACGGCCCGCCTGGTAGTGGCGGAGCCCGTGGATCAGGTCGCTCGCGACGTCGACGAGATCGTCCGACAGACGGTAGGCGGTCGTCTCCTCGGCGTCCTTGTACGGGTCGAAGACCTCGGTGTACTCGTCGACGGGGGCGAGGCGCTCGGCCAGGCCCTGGCGGATCGCGTCGAGATCGGGATCCTCGCCGATCTCCGGCTCCCAGTTGCCCGGGAGGACGACGTCGGGGCTGGCGCCGAGCTGCGCGCCCGCCAGCATGACCTGCGAGACCTCCAGCAGCAGGATCGGCACCAGATGGCCCTGGCCTTCGCCGCTCGCGCAGCGCTCCAGCCCGCCCAGGTAGTTCTCCACATGCAGGACGACGCGTCCGGCGAGGTCGTCCCAGTCCTTCGAGGTGTTAGACATCCAGCAGTCTCCGTCCTTCGAACGCGCGGCCCAGCGTGACCTCGTCGGCGTATTCGAGATCGCCGCCGACGGGCAGGCCGCTGGCCAGCCGTGTCACCTTCAGGTTCATCGGTTTCACCAGCCGGGCCAGGTACGTCGCCGTAGCCTCGCCCTCCAGGTTCGGGTCGGTCGCGAGGATCAGCTCCGTCACCTCGCCGTCGGCGAGACGCTGCATGAGCTCCCTGACCCGCAGGTCTTCGGGTCCGATCCCCTCGATAGGGCTGATCGCCCCGCCCAGTACGTGGTACAGCCCGCGGAACTCGCGGGTCTTCTCGATCGCTACTACGTCCTTCGACTCCTCGACCACGCAGATCACCGCGCGGTCCCGGCGGACGTCACGACAGATGCGGCATTCCACATCTTCCGCGACATTCCCACAGGTCTTGCAGAAGCGGACCTTGTCCTTCACCTCGCGGAGCGCGTCGGCGAGCCGGTTGACGTCCGCGGGGTCGGCGCTGAGCAGGTGGAACGCGATGCGCTGCGCACCCTTCGGGCCGACGCCGGGCAGCCGCCCCAGCTCGTCGATGAGGTTCTGGACAACACCCTCGTACATCTAGAACCCCGGCATTCCGGGAAGCCCTTGTGCGAGCGGTCCCATAGTCTCCTGCTGCAAATCCGACGCCAGCCTGGACGCCTCACGGACAGCCGCGAGCACCAGGTCGGCGACGGTCTCCGCCGTCTCCGCGGGGTCTTCCGAGTCGATGACCTTCGGGTCGATGACGAGCCCGGTCAGCTCGCCCTGCCCGTTGACGGTCGCCGTGACGAGCCCGCCGCCGGCCGTCCCCGAGACCTCGGTCTCGGCCAGACGCTCCTGCGCCGCGAACAGTTGCTCCTGCATCCGCTGCGCCTGAGCGAGCACCGCCTGAAAATCAAGCTGTCCGCCGGGTTCCACTATCGTCCCCTCCAACTCCGCTGGACTCCCGATCCGCTGAACTCCCGATCCGCTGGACTCCCGAGACTACGACGAGAACCCGCCCAGCGATACAACCCCGGCCCCAACCCATCCCGAAGGATGACCCATCTTCCTCCCCAACACCGACAAACCGTCTTCGGGTGGCGGGGCGGTCAGCGGGTGTCGATCTCGCGGATGACGGTGCCGCCGAGTTCACGCTGGATGAGGGCCATTCCGGTCATCGAATCATCGGGGGCCCTGACCTCGCCGGCTTCGGCCTCGTCGTCGTCCATGGGGGCGTCCGGCGGGGGCGGGAGCGGCGGCAGATCCGCCGCGGGCGCGGCCTGCGGAGCCGCGGG
>NZ_BAAGZI010000074.1:0-20065 GCF_054778695.1 Actinocorallia lasiicapitis | reverse complement strand
CGCGCACCGACTTGGCGAGCTCGACCGCGCCGGGGGTGTCCCCGTGCACGCAGATCGAGCGGGCCTGCACCGGCACGACGGTCCCGTCGATCGCGACGACCTCGCCCTGCACGGCCATCCGGCCGGCCCGCTCGGCGACCTCGGCCGGGTCGCGGACGACCGCGACGGGCGACCGCCGCGGCACCAGGGTGCCTTCCGCGGTGTAGGCGCGGTCCGCGTAGCACTCGGCGACGATCCGCGTCTGGTCGGCGACCTCTTCGAACAGAACGGAACCGGGCAGGGTGAGGATCGGCAGCGCCGGATCGTAGTCCTGGACGGCCATCGCCACGGCCATCGCCTGCTCCCGGTCGTGGACGATCCGGTTGTACAGGGCGCCGTGCGGCTTCACATACGCCACCCGTCCGCCGCACACTTTCGCGATCCCGTCGAGGGCGGCGATCTGGTAGAGGATCTCGGCGGTCAGCTCCTCGAACGGGACGTCCATCGCGCGCCGCCCGAACCCGGCCAGATCCCGGTAGCCGACCTGCGCGCCGATCGCGACGTTCCGCGCGACGGCCTGCTCGCAGGTCGCCCGCATGATCAGCGGATCGCCGGCGTGGAAACCGCAGGCGATGTTGGCGCTGGTCACCACCGACAGCAGCGCGGTGTCGTCGCCGAGCTGCCAGGCGCCGAACCCCTCGCCGAGGTCGGCGTTGAGATCCATCATCCGCAGATCCTTCACCGTCGGGCGCGCCCCCAGGGCCACCGACGGTCCCGCGACGAGCCGGTCGTTCACGTGTAGACCTCCTCGCGGATCTCCAGGACCTCGGTGACCGGCGCCCACGCCTGGTACACGCCCCGGTCGAACCGCTCCAGTTCCAGTGCCTCCGCGACGGGGGCCCTGCCGCCGGTGTACTCCACCCGCAGCCATCCGTCGTGCTCGCCGAGGATGACGAACGGCTGATCCTTCCACACGCAGCGTGTGACCACGTAGTGCAGATGGTCGAGCTCGGTGTAGGGCACCGTCTTGACGAACCTGCCCGGCAGGGCGGCGGTGAACCCGGTCAGCGGGACCTCGGCGTAGAGCCTGACCTCTTCGTGCGCGGGCGCGGCCGGGTACTCGCTGCCGCGCCATCCGGCGTAGTAGCCCTCGCGGTACATCACAAGGCCGTCCAGTGGTCGGTGTCGGCGTCGAACAGGGCGAGGAGGGTGCGGCGTCCGGCCCGGTCGAGCCGGTAGATCTCGGCTCCGTGCGGCAGCCGCTGGCTGTCGATCTTGAACTCGGGGAGGGGGGCGCCCGATCCGTCGCCGGGGGCGAAGCCGCTGCCGTCGAACGGCGGGTGCTCGACGACCCAGCCGCCGGGCATCGCGTCGGCCGTCGCCTCGTCGTGGCCGCCGTGCGGGGTGCGCAGCAGGCCGTCGGGGCGGGACTCCCAGCGCAGGACGTGCACGTCGTCGTCGCCGTCGGCGAACGGCGGGTCGGTGAGGCCGAGCGCCTTGTAGAGCTGGACGGGCGTGGCCAGGCCCATCACGTCGGCGACCCGGTGGACATATCCGGCGACCCGGTTGTATCCGCCCTCCAGGTAGTGGACGACCAGCGCGTGCGGCAGCACCTTCTGCAGGACGCGCGGGTTGGGGTTGCCGCCGAGCAGGGCCAGGGTGCGGGAGTCGAGGTAGCCGGCGTCGGGATGGCCGTCGTCGATGGCGAGCTGCCAGTGCGGCTGCGGCCACGCCGCGGTCAGCTCCGCCAGCCCGGTCGTGCGGTGCGGTCCCGGCGGGGGAGCGGTGTAGGCGCGCACGTAGACGCCGTCGCCGTAGACGACGGTGCCCGCGACGTACAGCTCAGCGTTCTGCAGGGCGGCCAGATAGCCGTCGCGGTCGCCGTTGGCCTTGGCCTCGGCGAGCCGGATCGCGGTGATGTTCCGTTTCGGCCGGGGCTGGGCCGGCAGCGACGGCGACGACGCCAGCGCCGACAGGTCGTGCCCGGTGAGCGGCGGCGGGATGTGCTTGTCGGTGATCCGGTCGGGTTCGGCCGGGTGCAGACCCAGCTCGACCAGGGACAGGAAGGTGTTGCCGCGGAACGCCTCGTAGGCCAGGTCGGCGGGGGTCCTGGCGCCCTGGACGTCACGGAGCGCCGTGATCATCATCGCGGCGAGGTTCCGGAACTCCCTGGCGGGGGCGTCGCGGGACAGGTCGAAGGTCCAGTTGCCCGCCTGGTCGGGACGGTCCCAGCCGACCCCGATCAGCCTGTCCTCCGCCTCGGGCGCGAACCGCAGCTCGGTGTCGAGGACGGCGCTGCTGACGGCTTCGGCACGGAGCGTGTCGCCCGTGCGGAACGCCTGCACGTAGTGGCTGCCCTGATGGCGCTGGTGCACCACGAGCACCATCTGGGTGTCGAGCCCGGCCAGTTCGCGGGCGAGGCGTTCGGTGAGATCGGTCCACTCCACGGCGCGCTCCGTCAGTCGGCCGCGACGCGGGTCGCCGACCATTGCCCCGATGAGGCGTCCCACACGGCCGTCAACTCGTCGCCGAGGAGCAGTTGCGCGCCGTGCGGCAGCCGGATCGGCCGTCCCGGCGCCGCCAGCCGCGGCGGGTCGCCTGGGCCCGGCAGGGCGAGCACCGGCAGCCCGTCCGACAGGGTCGAGGTGGGGGAGGAGTTGGCGTGGGCGTCCAGCCGGGACAGCAGCGCGGCGTCGAAGCCGACCTCGCCGGGCGCGCCGACGTTGACCATCAGGACCCAGGCCGGATCCGGCCACGCCCCCGCCAGTTTCGCGAGAGTCGTGCGGCGGTGCAGGCCCGCGTACCCGGCGGCGATCAGCGCCTGCGGCGAGGTGAAGGCGGGCAGATGGGTGACGCCGTCGCGGAGCACGGTCGTGTACTCCGTCAGCCCCGGGTCCTCGACGGCCGGTGCGCTGGCCGGGAGCAGCAGCTCGGCGTCCAGCAGCAGGTCGAAGTAGGCGGCGTGGTCGCCGCGGTCGCGGGCCGCCAGCAGCCGCTGCTCCAACGGCACCGACGGGACGGGCGCGGGGACGGGCGCGGCGCGGCGCGCGGTGACCCGGTCGGGCTCGGCGACGTCGATCCCGATCCCGGCCAGCTCGATCAACCCGGTGCCGTGCCGGTGGAAGCACTCGTAGACCAGGTCGAGGGGGCGGCGGACGCCCTGGACGTCGCGCAGCGCCGTCACCATCATGTCGGCGAGCAGCGCGAACGCGCCGTGGCCGGATTCGGGCGGCAGCTCGGTCCACCAGTTCTCACGGGTGCGGTCGGCGACCGGGGGCCGCCAGCCCGCCTCGATCAGCACCTCTTCGTCGGCGTGGGTGAGCATCAGATGGCCGTGCAGGAAGTTGTTGCTGACCGACTCGGCGTACAGCAGGTCGGGTTCGCGCATGGCCTGCACATAGTGCCTGCTCTCCTCGCGTTCCCGGACGATCAGGATGGTGTCGCGGTCGAGGCCCGCAAGCTCTAGGGCGAAGCGCTGGGCAAACTCCGACCACTCCACAGGAGATCACTCCACCTTCCAGGACCGCGCCTGGGGAAGGCCCCCGGCGGCTCCACAGTCTAAAGGTCTTCCAGACGCAGGTCTCGGAGTGCCCTGCGGAGCTCCTGCGGATCTTCGGTGACGTCGTCGAACAGCTTGACGAGCCGGTGCAGGATGTCGTGGCGTTCGTGGCCGAGGTCCAGGAGGGCGCGGGCGGTCTCCCACAGTTCGGGCGGGTCGCCGTCCCACAGCCGCCGGGTGAGGCGTTCGTGGGCGTCCAGGTGGGCGGGGTCGGCGCCGGGGTGCTCGAACTCCAGCATCCGGCGGCGGTCGGCGGCGTCGAGCGGGTCGAGTGCGGCGAGCTCGCCGGACAGGAACGGCAGCGCGAACGCGCGGCGCGGCAGGGCCTCCAGATCGCCGTCGGGCAGCAGCCGGGCGACGAGGGCGCGGTCGAGGCCGAAGGTGGACGGGTCGCGGTAGGCCTCGCCGAACTTGTTGGTGGCGTCCCAGACGGCGTCGAGGGTGGCGCGGACGCCGACCTCGGGCAGCCCGGTCCGGTTGGCGGCCCACCGCACCCACGCGGCCAGCACGTGCGGCATGGCGTCCTGCTCGGCGGGGGTGAGGAACACCTTGCGGGGCAGCCAGTCGAGCAGGAACATCTCGCATTTGATCGGCGAGACCCGCAGCGGCCGGCCGAAGTCGCGGGTGCAGCCATAAGCGATGATCTTGTCGACGCAGGTGCCGGCGGCCGACAGGTCCGACAGCTCCTCGGCGTCGGCGGAGGCCAGGAACCGTGCGGCGAGGGTGGCGCGCCGGTCGGGGGTGTCGCGGGGCAGCGGCGGGCGGCGTCCGCCGGGCGGCAGCGACCGCACCCGCGCCCTGACGAACGCGTGGTAGGTGGAGAAGGTGTCGCTGACCGGCGCGTCGGGCAGCGTGCCGGTCAGCTCGAGCGCCGGTTCGAGCCTGGCCCTGGTCTCGCGCGGGTCGAGCTCGGCGAACTCCATCAGGGAGCTCTCGGCGGCCTCGGAACGGCAGTGGTCGAGCAGCCGGTCGACATGGGAGGAGACCCAGGCGTCGCGGACCAGCCCCGTGTCGGGGACGTCCCAGCGGCCGCCGAGGTTCTGGTCGAGCAGGATCACCAGGGCGTGGCGCTCGCCGCCGCCGTAGGTGAACGTGCAGATGATCGATTCCTGGTCGCCGTAGACGTCCTTGGAGACGTAGCAGGGGCCCGGTTCGACCGTGCCGATCCTGTCCGCCCAGCCGGGGCGGGCCACGCCCGCGTCGATGAGCTCCAGCGCGCCCCGCTCGGCGAGGGCGGCCTGGCGTGCGGTGCCGAGGTAGGTGACGCCCAGCAGCAGCGCGAGCGCGGCCGGGGTGCCCTGGGTGACGGCGTGCTCCAGCAGCGCCTCGCCGATGACCTCTTCCACGTCGCCGCCCTCATCGGGGGCACCGACGCTCCGGCCGTACCAGGCGCCGAGGATCTCGCTGACGATCAGCTCGGCGTCCAGGGCCTCGCGGACCGCGAGGAGCTCCCGCGCGTGCAGCAGCATCGAATCGAAGATCGCATGGAGGTCGTCGGACGGCGGACGCCCGCCTGACGGGCGCGGACGGCTGCGGGGACTCACATTCGGCAACCTTACCCGCACAGAGCGGGCAGGTTCAGGAAAGCCGCCTAGCAGGACGTAGTCCCGGCGGGTCAGCCCCGGCCAGGTCACACACGGCCGGACGGCGGTTCGGACTTGACCATCCCGGTCAGGTGCTCGCGGGCGATCCGCTCGACGAGCGCCGGGGTCGGGTCGATGCCGAGATGGGCGACGCAGTCGTGGACCTCGGTCACACAGCTGTCGACCACGTCGGGGGAGAGGACGGAGAACTCGCGGAGGAGCCGACCGGACAGCGGCTCGGCGAGCAATCGGGGCATGGGCACTTCCCTCTGGTCGCTTCCTCGTCCATTCCCGCCCGCTTCGCCGAGAGTGTCAAGCCCCTCCCTGACGGTAATTATTTGTTTACCTCGCGGACCCATTCCGGGTGGTGTTCGGCGGCCCACTCACGGGTCACGGAGCCCTTCGCCATCCCCTCCAGCGCACCCCTGTCCCGTACGGCGTACCAGAGGTGTCCCAGGAACACCGCGAAGATCGCGAGAAACAGCCAGTCGTGGACGAAGGTGGCCCCGGTCCGCCAGGTGAGCGGGAACGGGCCGGGGAAGGTCATGATCGTTCCGGTGGCGAGCATGAGGAGGATCGCGCCCGCGGTGAACGCGGCGTTCAGCTTCTGGCCGGCGTTGAACTTGCCGACCGCGACGACGCCCGTCCCGTCCCGCACGGCCCGGCGGTCGTGGCGGCGCAGCCACTCCCAGTCGGCGGGGATGAACCGGTTCAGCCGCCGCAGATCCTCCCGGAACGGCCGGGACGCCCAGCCCAGCAGCATCGGCACCGGCAGCAGATATCCCGCCCAGATATGGACGGGTTTCATGAGGTTCCGCCGGCCGACCAGATTCGCCGCCGGCGGGAAGTACAGGCACACGGCCGTCACCAGGCAGACGATCATCAGCAGCGCGGTGAGGTGGTGGACGCCGCGCTCGGCCCGGCTGAACCTGGGCAGACGGCCGCCGGACGGCAGGGGCCTAGACGGTCGGCGCATCGTCGCGTCCGTTCGACCGGCCGACCCACGCGTCGGTGTCGTAGCCCCTGACCTCCCAGTAGCCGTCCTGGAGCTCGTCGGTCACCTCGATCCCGCCCAGCCACTTGATCGACTTGTAGGCGTACATCGGCGCGACGTACAGCCGGACCGGGCCGCCGTGGTCGTGCGTGACCGGGCCGTCCAGCATCGACGTCGCGACGATCACGTCCCGGCGGACGGCCTGCTCCATGGTCAGCGATTCGGTGTAGGCCCCGTCGAACGAGCTGAACATGACCCCCTTGGCGTTCGGGTCGGCGCCGACGGCCGCGAGCAGGTCGGGCAGCGCGACCCCGCGCCAGGCCACGTCCTTGACCCGCCAGCCGGTCACGCACTGGAAGTCCTTGGTGATCGCGGTCTGCGGCATCGCCGCCAGCTCCGCCATGGTCAGCCGCACCGGTTTCACGCCTTTGCCCTTGACCTCGAGCCGGTAGCTCTGCGCGTCGTACCGCTTCACCGAGGAGACGACCGAGTAGTACCGGAACCCGCCGCCCGCGGGCACGAGGCCGCCGATCGGGGCGAGGGTCTGGTTCACGCCGTCCTGCACCCGGGACCCGACCGCCACTCCCACGGCGCCGAGCCCGAGCATCCCGAGCACCACCCGCCGGCCGACCGGCGCTCCCGAAGATCCGTCCACCCTCCCATCAGACCAGCCGGCCGAGCCCCAGGCCACAGCTCTGCCGATCACGTAACCGATCCATAATGGTGCCCATGACGGAACTGAAGCTGGCCCAGAACCCGGACGCGGACGCCCTCCTGGCCCGCAGCCCCCTGGCCGCCCTCACCGGAATGCTCCTGGACCAGCAGATCCCGATGGAGTGGGCGTTCAACGGGCCCTACACGCTGACCCGGCGGCTGGGCACCAAGGACCTCGACGCGCACGAGATCGCGGGGATGGATCCCGAGGCGTTCGCGGCGATCATGGGGGAGAAGCCGGCGGTGCACCGGTTCCCCGGTTCGATGGCCAAGCGGGTGCAGCAGCTCTGCCAGTACCTCGTCGAGCACTACGACGGCGACGCCGAGCAGATCTGGAAGGGCGTCCCGGACGGCAGGACCCTGCTGAAGCGGCTCAACGAGCTGCCCGGGTTCGGCAAGCAGAAGGCGCAGATCTTCCTGGCGCTGCTCGGCAAGCAGCTCGGCGTCACCCCGCCCGGGTGGCGCGAAGCGGCCGGAGCCTACGGCGACGAGGGGTCCTACCGGTCCGTAGCGGACATCACCGGGCCCGACTCGCTGACCAAGGTCCGCGAGTTCAAGAAGGCCGCGAAGGCCGCCGCGAAGAGCGGCTAGCCGTTTCCGAGGTGGCCTGGGGTGGACGTATACCGGCGAGTTCGGGGTGGCGGGCGGGGCTCAGCGTCTAGGATCTCGAGGCGGCTCATGCCATGGACGCCCGACTTTCGGGACGCATAGGGTGGGGTTTCCGAAGGCAGGGGCCGACGACAAACTCGACTCCGACCACTGTTGTGATGGAGGCGGGAGCGCTAGCCTGCTCCCATTCACCCATAGTGACGAACTCATCCCTCGCAGTTGGGCCGGGGAGGCGCCGGATGGACCGGAGGTGGCGGCGATGAGCACGGATACGTCAGTGCCGCAGCCGCGCGTTCCAGGACTGGACGCCTCCGATTCGGCGCTCTTCGCGACCCTGATCAAGGAATCCCCGATGGGATTCGCCTTCTTCGACTCCGAGCTGCGCTGCCGCCGGGTCAACGACACGCTCGCCGAGCTGCTGGGACTGACCGTCGAGGATCTGGTGGACCAGACCCTCGGCGAGCTGCCCGAGGAGATCGCCTCGGTGCTGGGCGAGCACCTGGAGGAGGTGCTCAGGACCGACCGGCCGGTCACCGACAAGGATCTGCGGTTCGAGCCGCCCGCCGGGCCCAAGGACGGGGCCCGTCCCGCGGCCGAGCACCCCTGCTGGTCGACGAGCTGGTTCCCCTCGCACAACACCGAGGGCCAGGTCATCGGGATCGCGCTGATCGCGGTCGACGTCACCGAGCGACGGCTGGACGAGGAGCAGATCCGGCGCAAGGAGGAGCGGTACCGCTCCCTGGTCGAGGCGAGCTCGCAGATCGTCTGGGTGACCACGCCCGAGGGCGAGGCCAGCGACGACGCCCCCGAATGGCGGGCGATCACCGGCCAGTCCCTGGAGGAGTACCGGGCGGGCGGCTGGCTCGCGGTCGTCCACGAGGAGGACAGGCCGCGCGTCGAGGCCGAATGGCTCCAGTGCCTCGACGACAACCGCACCTTCTCGATCTCCTACCGGGTCAAGACCCGCACCAGCGCCTACCGGCAGTACGAGGTCAGGGCGGTGCCGATCAAGCGCGGCACCCGCGTGGTGGAGTGGGTCGGCGCCAACACCGACGTCACCGGGCAGCGTGAGGCCGACGAGATGCGCGGCCGGTTGACCGAGCAGCTTTCGGCGGCCGCCCTGCGCACCGCACGGCTCCAGCAGGCGACCTCGATGCTGGCCGAGGCGCTGACCGTCGGGCAGGTCGTCTCGGTGATCACCGAGGTGGGCCGGTCGGCGATCGGCGCGGACCGCTCCTCGGTGGCCCTGCTGGACGACGACAAGCTCAAGCTGACGATCATCAATCCGGGCGGTTCCGCGGGCCAGGAAGGTGAGAAGCCGGTCACTTTCCCGGTGAGCGCGGCCACGGTCATGTCGATGGCCGTCCGCGAGAGCCGCCCGTTCCTGGCCGGAACCCCCGAATACCTGCGCAGGCACCTCGTCAGCGACGAGGCGGAGAACTTCCTCGGCACCGCAGAGGAGCGCGCCTGGGTGGGTCTTCCGCTGCTCATGGCGGGGTCGGCGATCGGCGCGCTGCGCTTCGCCTTCACCCGTCCCAGGGAGATCACCGAGGAGGAGAGGGTCTTCCTGGAGGCCCTGGCCGGGCAGTGCGCGCTGGCGCTGGGCCGCGCCACGCTGTACGAGCAGGAGCACAAGACCGCCGAGACCCTTCAGCGGTCCCTCCTGCCCGACACGCTCCCGCAGGTCCAGGACGTCCAGCTCGCGGCCCGCTACCACCCGGCCACGCGGCACGTCCAGGTCGGCGGCGACTGGTACGACGCGTTCCGGCTGGCCGACGACCGGCTCGCGGTCGTCGTCGGGGACGTCATGGGCAAGGGGGTTCTGGCGGCCTCGGTCATGGGCCGGGTCCGCAACGCCCTGCGCGCCCTGGCGCTGAACGACCCCAGGCCCGCGGCCGTCCTGGCGGGGCTCGACCGTGTCTTCAGCGCCACGGAGGACGAGGAGCAGTTCACGACCCTCGCCTACGCGGTCCTGAATCCCGAGTCAGGGTCGTTCGTGGTGTCCAACGCCGGTCATCCGCCCGCTCTGGTGATCGCCGCGGATGGGTCGGTTTCGCTCGGTCTGGGGGAGCCCGGCACCCCCTTGGGATGGCCGTCACAGCGGCAGCAGGCAAGTTTTTTGGTGGAACCCGGCAACACTGTGGTCTTCTATTCCGATGGACTGGTGGAGAACCGTCGTCGCGGGGTGGACGCGGGACTGGATGAACTGGTCGTCGTCGCCCAGAACGCACCACCCGAAGTCGTGACAGATCCGGAGATTCTGGTCGACTACCTGGTCGATCAGATGCTCTCCGGGTATGACCACGACGATGACATCACGGTGCTCGCGCTCCATGTTCCATCCAGAAACTCGGCGTAGTCCGTACGAAGGACCACTGGACGCCCCCTAAGGTGGTGTGTTACCGGGCTCCGGGTACGCTGCACTCCTCATGAGCCTGAGGCTCTCGCCTCCCTCGGCTGTGAGGGGTAAAGGTCTGTGTCGAAGCCACACGTTCGTTCGAGAGGTATTTGTGTCGCCTGCCAGTTCTACCTCGAAGCCGTCCGAGCTGCACGACCTGGTGATCGAGCAGCTTCTCGAGCGCGCGCGGTCTCAGGGCTACATCGAGGCCGATGACGTTCGCCGGACTTTTGAGGAGGCCGACATTCCGGTGTCTAAGGCCCCCGCCATCCTGCGGAGCCTCAGCAAGGAAGGTGTGACCGTCATGGTGACAGCTGCCGACTCCGCGGCGCCCAAGCGTCCGCGCAAGCCCGCCGCGACCCCGCGTCGCCCCAAGACCGCGGCAGCCGCAAAGGAGAAGCCGGAGACCGTCACCACGACGGTCGAAGAGCCTCCTGCCGCGGAGGAGGCGCCCAAGCCGCGCGCTCCCCGCAAGCCCAAGGCCGCCGCCGCTCCGAAGCCCGCCGCGCCCGCCCCGGGGGCCAAGAAGGCCGCCGCTCCGGCGAAGAAGGCCGGTGACGACGACGTCGAGGAGCTCGAGGAGATCGTCGATCTCGATCTCGAGGACCTCGAGGTCGAGGACGAGGTCGTCGTCGTGGAAGAGGTCGCCGAGGAGGAGTCCGAGGACGAGGACGCCGCCGAGGTGCCCAAGCCGCGTGCGGCCGCCGTCGAGACCGGCGCCCCCGCGGGCAAGGAGGAGGAGGGCTTCGTGCTCACCGACTCCGACGACGACGAGGACGCTCCCGTCCAGCAGATCGTCGCCGCGGGCGCCACGGCCGACCCGGTCAAGGACTACCTCAAGCAGATCGGCAAGGTCCCCCTCCTCAACGCCGAGCAGGAGGTCGAGCTCGCCAAGCGCATCGAGGCCGGCCTGTTCGCCGAGGAGCGCCTGGCCAACGAAGAGGGACGCCTGTCCGAGGAGGACCAGGAAGACCTCGAGTGGATCGCCGAGGACGGCCGCCGCGCCAAGAACCACCTGCTGGAGGCCAACCTCAGGCTCGTGGTCTCGCTGGCCAAGCGGTACACCGGCCGCGGAATGCTGTTCCTGGACCTGATCCAGGAAGGCAACCTCGGTCTGATCCGCGCGGTCGAGAAGTTCGACTACACCAAGGGCTACAAGTTCTCCACCTACGCCACGTGGTGGATCCGGCAGGCGATCACGCGTGCCATGGCCGACCAGGCGCGGACCATCCGCATCCCGGTCCACATGGTCGAAGTGATCAACAAGCTGGCCCGCGTCCAGCGCCAGATGCTCCAGGACCTGGGCCGCGAGCCCACCCCGGAGGAGCTGGCCAAGGAACTCGACATGACCCCTGAGAAGGTCGTCGAGGTGCAGAAGTACGGCCGCGAGCCGATCTCCCTGCACACTCCGCTGGGCGAGGACGGCGACAGCGAGTTCGGTGACCTGATCGAGGACTCCGAGGCGATCGTCCCGGCCGACGCGGTCAGCTTCACCCTGCTCCAGGAGCAGCTCCACTCCGTGCTGGACACGCTGTCCGAGCGTGAGGCGGGTGTGGTCTCGATGCGGTTCGGCCTGACCGACGGCCAGCCGAAGACCCTGGACGAGATCGGCAAGGTCTACGGGGTGACGCGTGAGCGCATCCGGCAGATCGAGTCGAAGACGATGTCGAAGCTCCGGCACCCGTCGCGCTCGCAGGTGCTGCGCGACTACCTCGACTAGTTCCCGGGTTCTCCCGAACGCGATTCGATTACGGCGGGCCGTCCTTAGATGGACGGTCCGTCGTTTTTGTTCGGTCTACTCCGCTGATCGGTAACCCCGTAACACGTAATTAACGTAGAGGTATCTCCTGATGTGCCACTTATTCCTAATGTCGTCTGACATGGGAGTGATGGAGGTTGACCGGGTGCACCTTCAGGCCGCGGGACAGCAGCGTCCGCGAGCCGCATCCGTGATCAGCGGACGGCCCTGGCAGGACCCGGTGCTGAACCAGGCCTGCGATGCCGTCCGCGAGCGCTACCTGAGAGTCGCCGTCTCCGCCCTTTGGGAGACGCGAACCGATCCCGAGCAGCGTTCGCTGCGCGTGGAGTACCTGGCCAAGGCCGCCGCAGGGTGGAGCAAGGGCATCGAGGCCCTGCTGGCACAGGATCCCAACAACCCCGATCTCCACCTCTGGCTCGGCCGCACCCTGGTCGAGGAGGCGTGGAAGATCCGTCCGGCCGCCAGGTCCAGGTCACAGCAGGCCGGCGGCTACCAGGCGTTCACCAAGGCGCTCCAAGCGGCCCGCGTGCCGCTCAAGACCGCCTCCGAGCTGTACCCCGACGACCCGGTGCCCTGGGAGTCGATGCAGTGGCTGGCGCTCGGCCTCGACACCGACGCCGACGACAAGGAGACCCTGTGGAAGCGGGCCTCGGAGCGGTGGCCGTCGCTGTACGGCGCGCACGTCGCCCGGGTGATCTCGCTGTCGCCGCAGTGGGGCGGGGTCGCCGAGGAGATGTTCGACTTCGCGCGGGTCGCGATGAGCATGTCGGGCCGTGACGACCCGCGTGCCGCGCTGATCCCGCTGGCCTACTTCGAGTTCTTCGTCCAGGAACGTTCCGGGATCATCAGGGGGTCGTCCTCCTGGTTCACCGAGGCGGAGATCCGGGACGTCGAGGCGGCGGCGCGCGGCTGGCACGAGGGCCCGCGCCCGCACCCGCGGACGATCGAGGCGCACAACCTGTTCGGCGCGGCCTTCCACCTCGGAGACGCCCGCCGGCCGGCCCGCAACCATCTGGCCCGCACCTACGGACGTCCCTCCGCGCTGCCGTGGACCTACCTCGGCGGCTCGGCCGGCGACCAGTACGTGAAGGCGTGCCGGCACCTGAACCTGCTCGATCACTGATCGCTGATGATTACTTCGATCGTTCCAACGGAGGGTTCGACCGTGTAGCCCAGGCCGACCAGCGCTTTGGCGAGCTCTTCCGGCGTCGCCGCCTCGATCTCGTTCTCGAGCAGGACCCGGGCGATCTCACCGCGGGTGGCCTTGGCCATATGGCTGACCACGCTGCGTTTCACCTGTCCGCCCACCACACTCTCGCGGAGCACGCGTACGCCCACGGAGGGCCGCTTCCAGGCGGCCGCGTACGGTGCCGACCGCATGTCCACCACCAGGCCGTCGGGGACGACCGCCTGGGTGAGGGCGGGACGCCACGTCGCGGCAAGGCCGCCGAGCGGCGGCAGTGACACGCCCATCGCCAGCCGGTAGGGCGGAACCCGGTCGTCGGGCGTCAGGACGCCCCACAGGCCGGAGAAGATCAGGACCTTCGCGCGCGCCTCGTCGTCGAGGCCGTTCAGGCGGAGATTGTCGTACAGGACCCCGGTGTAGAGGTCGGATGCGCGGAGCGTCGGCGCGCTCTTGAGCTCGCGGTTGCGGAGCACGGCGTCACGCTGGCCGTCGGTGAGCCCCAGAACGTCCAGAGCGGTCTTCTGGGCGCCCTTGGAGACCTTGAGCAGCCCCGACAGCACTTTGCGGCGTACGGGATTCAGTGATGCGTGGGAGAGCCCGGCCAGGTCGAGGGCGGGGCCGTCACCCGAAGTGGCCTTGCCTTCGGAGGGCGGAAGAAGAATCAGCACCCCAGAATCATGGCATCGGGAATATGACGGCGGACCTCCCGTCGCCGGGCGGTCCGCCGTATCTATAGGTTCTGTCCGCGATCAGGCGTGGTCTTCGCCACGGAGCCTGTTCTCGACCAGCTTGTCGGTCTCGTCATGGATGTCAGCCCCCGAAGCACGCAGGGTGTCCGCGTACTTACGGCCGTGGTGGGCGCAGAACAGAAGTTCGGCGCCACCGGCCAGGGTGGCCCGCATGTAAGCCTGGGCTCCGCAACGGTCGCAGCGGTCCTGAGCATTGAGCGGCTTGGACGGGGCAAGGGTTCCAGTCACGGCACCTTCCTCATTTACTCGGGGGTCGGTACTTAGGAGAACATCTAACCCGACCTGGGCGTTCCCAAAACCCCTCGCGCTACGCCGACAGCAGAACGCCCCAGAACGTAACCCAAGTCACAATGTCGCTCACGGAACGTCACCATATGGGGTTTGTGGCCTGTCGGTGCCGCAGGGTCGAGGCTGCTGAGTCGGCTACGGAATGCAGGGTTTCATGCCAGAAGTGCGCATCACTGGGGGAGACGGCGACGGAAGCGCATACTGAGGCTCCTGGCCGGTTCGCAGGGCCGCTCCACCGCCCGCTGCGGCCCCCGCCAAGCGCCCTCGCACCGCGCCGGCGCGAACCGGCCGTCCAGGGGAGGAGTCCCGCCACCCGCGCCCCTGCCGGTGGCGGGACCCGCTTCACCCTGAAACAGGGAATGCCTTTACGTTTTCCCGGCTCTTGGCTTGATTTGTGCCGCCAGTGGTACTCCTTCGAGGCCCCGTTGAAGGCGCGTTGCCTACGTTGGGGAGAACCGTCGGGCAACGACGCCCGGCCGAGGGGGGAGCGCTGATGAACGCAAGGAGCACGGGCATGGCCCGCACGACGGCCGCCGCGATCATGCTGTGGCCGGCCGCCGCGATGGGCGCCGTATCCGTCGCCGCCCTCCTCGACGCCCGCCCCGAATCCGTCCCCATGGACTCCGAGGCGGCCCCGCCCGACATGGTCATGGGCCTGCTCATCTCCCTCGGCCTCGCCTCGGCCGCCCTGCTCCTGGCGACGGTCGTCCTCGCCCTCTCCTCGCTCCACCAGGCCACCGCCTGGAAGACCGCCCGCTGGACCCTCCTCGGCGGCTACCTCACCGGCTCCGCCGCCGGCCTCGTCTGCTACTTCATCGTCGGAGGCGGCGCCGACACCGCCGACCGCGGGCTCGAACTCTTCGGCCGGTACCAGCTCGCCGGCGTCGCCGCCCTCACCGTCCTGGCCATCGCCAGGCTCGCCCGCCACCGCACCGGCCTCGCCCTGTTCACCGACGCCCTCAAGCCCCAGTCGCCGCCCGCCCGCAACCGGCGGGTCATCTCCACCCCGGCCTTCGCCCGCGTCCCCGCCCGGCCCCTCACCGCCACCCCGCTCCTGCCCGCCCCGCCGACCTGGACCCGCCCCGTGAACCCCGGACGCGTCTCCGCCGCACGGCGCGGCTGAAACACGCCCGCCGCGAGTGATCAACAGATCAACCCCGGTTCAAGCCGCGGTCAGCGCGTCTGGAAGTGATCTGTCAGCCGGGCGGGGTAAGGTGCCTTCCGGATATGCAAAGCATGTTCGAACGCAGGTTGAGGAGCACCGTTGAGCACCGCCGTTGAGGACGCCGTGGACGCCGCCGGAGGATACTCCGCCCGGCACCTATCCGTGCTGGAAGGACTGGAAGCGGTCCGCAAACGGCCCGGCATGTACATCGGGTCGACCGACAGCCGCGGCCTCATCCACTGCCTGTGGGAGATCGTCGACAACTGCGTCGACGAAGCACTCGCCGGCTACTGCACCCACGTCGACGTCGTCCTCCACCGCGACGGTTCCGTCTCCGTCGGCGACAACGGCCGCGGCATCCCCGTCGACCTCGAACCCAAGACCAAACTCCCCGGCGTCGAACTCGTCATGACCAGGCTCCACGCCGGCGGCAAGTTCGGCGGCGTCTCCTACACCGCGTCCGGCGGGCTCCACGGCGTCGGCGCCTCCGTCGTCAACGCGCTCTCCGCCCGCCTCGACGTCGAGGTCGACCGCGCGGGCTCCACCCACCACATCTCCTTCCGCCGCGGACTGCCCGGCACCTTCGACGGCGAAGGACCCAACGCCCCCTTCACCAAGCAGTCGGGCGTGCACAAGGGCAAGCGCGTCGTACGCGGCAAGACCGGCACGCGCGTCCGGTTCTGGCCCGACTTCCAGATCTTCCTCAAAGACGCGACGATCGCCACCGACCTCGTCCTCGACAGAATGCGCCAGACCGCGTTCCTCGTCCCCGGCCTCGAGATCTCCGTCCGCGACGAACGCCCCGACACCCCCCTCGACCAGGTCTTCCGCTTCGACGGCGGGATCAGCGAGTTCACCACCTTCCTGGCCGCCGACCCCGCGCTCTGCGAGGTCCTGCGGATCCAGGGCCGCGGCCACTTCACCGAGACCGTCCCGGTCCTCGACGACCTCGGCCACCTCGTGCCCACCGACGTCGAACGCGACCTCGAGGTCGACGTCGCCCTGCGCTGGGGCACCGGCTACGACACCCGGGTCCGCTCGTTCGTCAACGTCATCGCCACGCCCAAACACGGCACCCATGTCACCGGCTTCGACCGCGCCCTCGTCAAGACCGTCAACGAGCAGCTGCGCGCCGCCAAACTGCTGAAGGTCAACGACGACAACGTCATCAAGGACGACATCCTCGAAGGCCTCACCGCCGTCGTCACGGTCCGCCTGCCCGAGCCCCAGTTCGAAGGCCAGACCAAGGAGATCCTCGGCACCAGCGACGCCAACCGCATCGTCTACAACGTCGTCGGCCGCGAGCTCAAAGCCCTCTTCGACAACCCCAGCCGTGCGCTCAAGCCGCAGATCCGCCTCGTCCTCGAGAAGATCGTCGGCGCGGCCAAGACACGGATCGCGGCCCGCACCCAGCGCGACAACCAGCGCCGCAAGAACGCCCTGGAATCCTCCGCACTCCCGGCGAAGCTCGTCGACTGCCGCACCACCGACGACCGCAGCGAACTGTTCATCGTCGAGGGAGACAGCGCCCTGGGCACGGCGAAACTCGCCCGCAACTCCGAGTTCCAGGCCCTCCTCCCCATCCGCGGCAAGATCCTGAACGTCCAGAAGTCCTCCGTCGCCGACATGCTCAAGAACGCCGAATGCGCCTCCATCATCCAGGTCGTCGGCGCAGGCTCCGGCCGGACATTTGACGCAGAAGTCGCAAGATATGGGAAAGTGGTAATTCTTGCCGACGCCGATGTGGACGGATCCCACATTAGGTGCCTGCTTTTGACGCTTCTGCACCGCTATATGCGGCCGTTGCTTGAGGCGGGCCGGGTCTACTCCGCGGTGCCTCCGCTGCACCGGATCCAGCTCCTCAACCCCAAAAAGGGCCAGGACAAGTACATCTACTGCTACTCGGACGGCGAGCTGCAGCGCAAGCTCATCGAGCTGGAGCGCAAGGCGATCCGCTGGAAGCAGCCGATCCAGCGCTACAAGGGCCTCGGCGAAATGGACGCAGACCAGCTCGCCGAGACGACCCTGGACCCACGCCACCGGGTGCTCCGCCGGATCCGGATCGAAGACGCGGAAGAAGCAACCCGCATTTTCGATCTGCTGATGGGAAGCGAGGTCGCCCCTCGCCGCGACTTCATCGTCGCGGGCGCCAGTGAACTTGACGACAGCCGTATTGATGCCTGACCTTCCTGTTAGGGTCGAATTCCTGGAATTCTCTGGATTCAAGGAATTCGATCGTGACGGAATCGCTGGCAGAGGTACCTGTCGGCCTACCGGTCCTCGTCCGCTCTGACCGGGGCGAACTGAGCTGGTCGCGGGCCGCAGCACCTTGTCTGGTTCGCCGGGCGCGGGATCAGGGGTAGACGACGCCGGTGAGGCGGGCGGAGACGTCCCACAGGCGGGTGGCCGCGGCCGTGTCGGTGGCGGCGCGGACGGGGCGGACCCGATGGGGGTGGCCGCGGAGGTCGCCGATGCCGTCGGGGCCGAAGTACTCGCCGGAGGCGGCGTCGGGCGCGGTGGCGGCGTAGAGCTGGGGGAGCGCGCCCATGGCTGCGGACTGGGCGAACAGCAGGTTGCCGGGCTTCATGACCAGGTTGAGGAGGCCGCGCGGACCGGTGCTCTGCAGGTTGGTGGCGGCGTAGCCGGGGTGGGCCATGAGGGCGGCGACGGGGATGCCGGCGGCCTTCAGGCGGCGGTCGAGTTCCAGGGTGAAGAGCTGGTTGGCGAGTTTCGACTGGGCGTAGTGGCCGGTCGGTGAGTAGCCGTGCTCGCCGTCGAGGTCGTCGAAGTCGATGGCGCCGCGGGCGGCGAGCCCGGAGCTGACGGTGACGACGCGGGGGTCGGCGGCTTTGGCGAGCCGGTCGAGGAGCAGGCCCGTCAGCGCGTAGTGGGCCAGGTGGTTGGTGCCGAACTGGAGCTCGAAGCCCTGCTCGGTGAGGGTGCGGGGCGGCATCATCACCCCGGCGTTGTTGATGAGGACGTCGATCTGGTCGACGGTTGCGGCGAACGCGCGGACGGAGTCGAGGTCGGCGAGGTCGACCTGCCTGATGTCGAGCTGGCCGGTGATGCCGTCGGCGGCCTTGTGCGCCTTGGTGAGATCGCGGCAGGCCATGATGACGTGAGCGCCCTTGGCGGCGAGCGCGCGGGTGGTCTCGAGGCCGAGCCCGCTGTTGGCGCCGGTGACGACGTAGGTGCGGCCGGTCTGGTCGGGAATGTCGGTGCTCTTCCACTTGGTCATGGGCACAGGATGCCCAAGGTGGCACTGAGTGTCAAGAAGGGCATTGAGTGGCTTGCTCGGCACTGTTGATACAGTTCTGAGGTGATCTGGAAGGCGCACCATCCGTCGTCGATGGCCGAACGCAAACGCCAGGTCGTCAGGGAGGAATTGGGAGAAGTCGCTCTCAAGCTGCTGGCGGCCCAGGGGTTCGAGGCGACGACGATCGAGCAGATCGTCGCGGCGGCCGGGGTGTCCCGGCGCACCTTCTTCCGGTATTTCAAGTCCAAAGAAGACGTGATCATCGAGTTTCTGGGTGATCTGGGGGAGTTCGTCCGGGCCGCGCTGGCCGCCCGTCCCGAGGACGAGCCGCCGTTGCCGGCGCTGCGCGCCGCGTTCACACCGGCCGTCGCGCTGATGGGCGAGTTCCCGCAGAAATCGGTGTCGCTGGCGAAGCTGACGCTCTGCACGCCCGTGCTGCGCGGCCGCTATCTGGACCGGCAGGCCGAGCTCCGCCGCGGGCTGGCCGCTGAACTGGTCCGGCGGGCCGGGGCGCCCGCCGGTGATCTCCGCCTGGAGCTGACGGCGGCCGTCGCGCTGTCGGCGTTCGATCTTACGTTGGAGCGCTGGGCGGACGGGGGAGGCGGCGACGATCTCGCCGCCATGCTCGACGAGGCGTTCGCCGCGATCCCCTAAGGTCCGTCCGGCGGGGTCAGGGCTTCCATTTGATGCCGCAGCCGAGGCTTGGCTGGTGGGGTTCGGGGACGGGGGAGGCCGACAGGGTCAGGTCGAGGGCCGTGCGGAGGGTTTCGCCCGTCGCGGGGACGTCGTTGGAGGGGCGGGCGCCGTCGAATTGGCCGCGGTAGGCCAGGCGGCGGCCGGCGTCGTAGAGGAAGAAGTCCGGGGTGCAGGCGGCGCGGTAGGCGCGAGCCACGTCCTGGGACTCGTCGTACAGATACGGGAAGGCGAATCCGGCGCGGGCGGCCTGCTCGGCGAGGTGCGCGGGCGAATCGTCGGGATAGTTGACGACGTCGTTGCTGCCGATGCCGACCGTCGCGAGGCCCCGGGCGGCGTACTCCGAGGTCAGCGCGCCGAGCGCCGTCTCGATGCGTTTCACGTACGGGCAGTGGTTCGACAGGAAGACCACGAGCAGCGCGGGCGCGTCGGCGAAGTCGCCGAGCGCGACCTTGCGGCCGTCGGTGGCGGGCAGCGTGAACTCGGGCGCGGGCGTGCCGAGCGGGACGAGGAACGACTGAATGGCCATGCGCCCATCGTGCCATCGGCACCGGCCGTCCGCGGTGAACGGGATGTGACCCAATGGCCGAACGAGCGCTTGGTAGGCTCACCGGACACCCCGAATGTGAGGAGCGCACCTTGCCCAGTCAGGAGCAGATGAAGGCCGTCCTGCAGTCCTATGTGGACGGGTTCGCGGCCGGTGACGCCGCGGCGCTCGCGGCCCTCTACACCGACGACGCCGTCATCGAAGACCCGGTCGGCCATCCCGAGATCACCGGCCGTGCCGCGATCGAGGAGTTCTACGCGGGCGCCGTCGCCTCAGGCGCCAAGATCACCCTCGACGCCCCCATCCGCGGCTCCCACGGCGCCAAGGCCGCGATGGCCTTCACCGTCGACGTCCCCGGCCTCCTGCGCATCCGCGTCATCGACACCATGACCTTCGACGCCGCCGGGAAGATCACCCGAATGGAGGCGTTCTGGGGTCCCGAGGACATCGAGACCTGACCGCCGGACCGCCCCCGTGAGGGCGGCCCGGCCGCGGGTCAGGACGTCGTGGAGCGGGGGCCGATGGAGCCGCCCACGGCGGTGATCGCCGTGGGGAGGGGGGTGCCGGAACCGTCGCGGCGGCCGAG
>NZ_BAAGZI010000073.1:0-20132 GCF_054778695.1 Actinocorallia lasiicapitis | reverse complement strand
GCCGACGCCCGGCGGGCCGAGCCCTATCTCGGCTGAGCGTCGCCCGCGGGGTCGGGGACGGCCTCGCGGATCGCGCGCGGTCCCGGGCCTGCCGTGCCGAGGATGTCGCCGGGGTTGGCCAGCGGGCACCGGTCCAGTGACAGGCAGCCGCAGCCGATGCACCCGGTGAGGCTGTCCTTGAGCTGCTGGAGCAGCAGGATCCGGGTGCTGAGCTCGGTCTCCCAGGACGCCGAGAGCGCCGCCCAGTCGGCCCGGTTGGGGGTGCGCTCGCCCGGCAGGACGGCCAGCGCCTCCCTGATCATCGCGAGGGAGATGCCGACCCGCTGGGCGACCCGGATGAACGCCACCCGGCGCAGGACGTCACGGTGGTAGCGGCGCTGGTTTCCGGCCGTCCTGCGGCTGGAGATCAGCCCTTCCTTCTCGTAGAACCGGAGCGTCGAGGTGGCCACACCGCTGCGTTCTGCTACTTCTCCTACCGTCAACTCCCCCTGAGACATGTGCAGAGCGTAGCCCCAGGGCCAGATTTCCGGCACTCCGGTGTGACTTGTGTCTCACTGGACAACGGAATGGGGGTGTCGAAGCGTCTGAATAACGATGTTTGTGGAACTCCCGTGTTGGGTTCGGGCAAGACTGAGTAATGGACCCTTCGCGTCTTCGCACCGGAACAGTCACGATAAGGTCCGTGCACGATATGAAGCGGGGCACGATTGTCCGTAACGACGGGGGTCTTCGGGATGGTGGCGGCTCTACGGTCCAATGATCCGCTGCGGCTGGGACCGTACGAGATCGAGGGCCGCCTGGGCGAGGGCGGCCAGGGAGTCGTCTTCCTCGGCCGGCACGAGGACGGCGGCCAGCAGTTCGCCATCAAGCTCATGCACCTGGAGGCCGACGACAAGGCCCGCGCGCGGTTCCTGCGCGAGGTCGAGGTGGCCAAGCGGGTCGCTCCGTTCTGCACCGCGCGCCTGTACGACGTGGGCGCCGACGGCGACCAGTACTACATCGTCAGCGAGTACGTGCAGGGTCCGAGCCTGCAGAACCGCGTCCAGGAGGCGGGCCCGCTCGACGGCGCCGAGCTGGACCGGCTCGCGGTCGGCACGGCGACGGCGCTGGTCGCCATCCACCAGGCCGGGATCGTGCACCGCGACTTCAAGCCGCACAACGTGCTGCTCGGCCCCGACGGACCGCGCGTGATCGACTTCGGCGTCGCCAAGGCCCTGTCGGGCTCCACCACGCTGACTAGCCGTGTCATCGGCACGCCCTCCTACATGTCGCCCGAGCAGGTCGAGGGCGACGAGGTGTCGACCTCCGCCGACGTGTTCTGCTGGGCCTCCTCCATGGTCTACGCGGCGACCGGCGAACCCCCCTTCGGCCAGGACTCGATCATGGCCGTGATCAACCGGATCGTGCATCACGAGCCGAACCTCGGCCGGGTCCAGGGCCCGCTCCGCGATCTGCTGCTGGCGTGCCTGGCCAAGGACCCGGCCGCACGTCCGCGCACCCGCGACGTCCTGATGCGCCTGCTCGGCCAGGCCGAGGCGGCTCCCGCCCCGCTCCCCGGCGAGGCGCAGACCGAGATCCTCAGCGCCGGCGCGGCCCTCGCCGAAGGCCACCCGGACGCCCAGCACACCCAGCTCGACGGCCCGAACCGCACCACGCTCCGCCAGCCCGGCCCGCCCCGGCTGACCGGGTACACCGAGACCGACATCATGGCCGCGCTGCCGCCCCGCACGGCGGCGCGGTTCGCCCGCAGGGCGCGGGTGCCGTGGTTCATCACCGCCGCCGCCGTCTCCTTCGCGATCTTCACGGCCGCGGGTGCGAGCCTGGTCGCCTACCAGATGTTCCAGGGGGCGAACGCGGGCACCACCCTGGGCCCGTCGAGCCCCGTGGACGAGGTCGGCAGCACCTTCACCGGGGGCAACGGGGTGAAGCCCCTCAAGGTTCCCGGCAACTCCAAGGGCGCTCCGGTGGCGCCCGGTTCGGGCGCCTCGTCCGGCTCGGGCTCCGCGGGCCCGACCCAGACGCTCAAGCCCGGACCGACGGGTTCCGAGGACCCCGGCAGCAGCCAGAACCCGAACCCTCCCGGCAACACCGACAATCCGAACCCGGGGAACACCGACAACCCGAACCCGGGCGGCAGCCAGACGTCGACGCCGGATCCCGGCACCCCCGACCCGGGCGGCAGCGGTTCGTCGACCCCTGACCCCGACGGCAGCGGGGGCCCCGACCCGAGCGGCAGCGCCACCCCGCCCGCGGGCGGTGGGCGCACCACCCCGGCCGCTCCCTGAGCCGTCCCCTCGGAGTTATCCACACCCTGAGGGGCCGCGGTCGGCGGCTCCGGTCGATCCGGACTACGCTGACGCCCGATGGTTCTTTGAGTTCCACATCACAACGGAGTGATGAAGGGGTCACGGGTGAACAAGGGCAAACTCGACGAAGCCAAGGACGAGCTGCTGCAGCGCGCGGCGCGGACCGGTGTTGAACCGGCCGACGCCGACGGGGTGCTGGAGTTCCTGAGGCTCTACTACCGGCAGGTCGCCCCCGAAGACCTGCTGAGCAGGGATCCGGCCGACGTGGTCGGTCCTGCGCTCGCGCACCGCCGGCTGGGCGAGGTGCGGGCCGCGGGGAGCTCCAACGTGAGGGTGTTCACCCCGAGCGTCGCGGAGAACGGCTGGGACCCGGGGCACAGCGTCGTGCAGGCGGTCACCGACGACATGCCGTATCTGATCGACAGCATCGCGATGGAGCTCGGCAGGCACGGCCTCTCCGTCCATTTGATCTTCCATCCGCTGCTTGGAGTCGACCGGTCGGCCGACGGCACGCTGGAGGAGTTCCGGCGCGGTCGCGACCTGCCGGACGATCTGGACGAGTCCTGGCTCCATCTCGAGATCGACAGGACCACCGATCCGGCCACCCTCTCCCAGATCGAGGCCGATCTGCACCGGATCCTCGCGGACGTCAGGGCCTCCGACGAGGACGAGCCGATGATGCGCTCCCTCGCCGGGCAGATCGCGCAGGAAGTGGCCGAGAGCCCGCCGCCGCTGCCCGCCAAGGAGATCGAGGAGTCGATCGAGCTGCTCGACTGGCTCGCCGACGGCCATTTCACCTTCCTCGGCTACCGCGACTACGACCTGTCGGAGGACGGCACCGCGCTGCGTCCCGTCCCCGGCAGCGGCCTGGGCATCCTGCGCGAGGAGAAGGACGAGTCGGGCAGCTTCGCCGCGCTTCCCCCCGAGGCGCGTGAGAAGGCCCGCGAGCCGAAGATGCTGGTCCTGACCAAGGCGAACAGCCGGGCGACGGTCCACCGCCCGCACTATCTCGACTACATCGGCGTGAAGCGGTTCGCCGGCGGCGAGGTGGTCGGCGAGCGCCGGTTCCTCGGCCTGTTCACGCACGTCGCCTACAGCGAGTCGATCTCTCATATCCCTGTGTTGAAGCGTAAGCTCGACGAGGTGCTGGACCGTGCGGAGGTCACTCCGGAGTCCTATGACGGCCAGGATCTCGTCGAGATCCTCGAGGCCTATCCCCGCGACGAGCTGTTCCAGACGTCGGTTGACGATCTGGGCCCGATCGCGCTGGGCGTCCTGCGGCTGCGCGACCGCCGTCAGCTCCGCCTCTTCCTGCGCAAGGACGACTACGGCCGCTACATGTCGTGCCTGGTCTACCTGCCGCGCGACCGCTACACCACCCAGATCCGCCTGCGCATCCAGGAGATCCTCCGCCAGGCGTTCCACGGGGTCGCGGTCGACTACTCGGCGCAGGTCACCGAGGGCGTCCTGGCCCGGCTGCACGTGGTGGTGCGGGGCGAGCGCGGCAAGCCGCTGCCCGAGGTCGACACCGACCAGCTCGAACAGCGTCTGGCCGCCGCCACCCGCTCCTGGGCCGACGACCTGACCGACGCGATCGTCACCCAGTGCGGCGAGGAGTCGGCGCGGCAGCTGTCCGTCAAGTACGGCGACGCGTTCCCCGAGGGCTACAAGGCCGACTTCCCGGCCCTCACCGCCGTCGACGATCTGCGCCGTCTCGACGCCCTGTCCGATGACGGCGAGACCACGATCAGCCTGTACGAGCCGTACGACGCCCCGCCGGGCGACCGCCGGCTGAAGATCTACCACCGGGGCGCCCCGATCTCGCTGTCGCATGTCCTGCCGCTGCTGCAGGACATGGGCGTCGAGGTGGTGGACGAACGCCCGTACGAGATCAACACCGGTCACCGGCAGCGGTACTGGATCTACGATCTGGGGCTGCGGCACGGCGCGACCGAGGTCGACGAGAGCCGGCTCAAGAACCTCTTCTCCGAAGCGTTCCTGGCGCTGTGGCGGGGCGAGATCGAGTCCGACCAGTTCAACGCGCTGGTCCTGCACGGCGGGCTGACGTGGCAGCAGGCGATGGTCCTGCGCGCCTACGCCCGCTACATGCGGCAGATCGGCACCACCTTCACCCAGCGGTACATCGAGGAGGTGATGGTCCGCAACGCGCCCATCGCCCGGCTGCTGGTCCAGCTCTGGGAGTCGCGCCTCAACCCCAACCTGCGCACCGGCGCGCAGGAGCGCACCGCGGCGATCGAGGAGGAGCTGGCCGGACGGCTCGACGACGTCGCCAGCCTCGACGAGGACCGCATCCTCCGCAGCTTCTTCGCCATGATCAAGGCGACGCTGCGCACGAACTTCTGGCAGGGCAAGAACTACCTGTCCTTCAAGTTCGACCCCGAGCAGATCCCCGATCTGCCGCAGCCCCGCCCCAAGTACGAGATCTTCGTCTACTCGCCGCGGGTCGAGGGCGTCCATCTGCGGTTCGGGTCCGTGGCGCGCGGCGGGTTGCGCTGGTCCGACCGGCGCGAGGACTTCAGGACCGAGGTGCTCGGCCTGGTCAAGGCGCAGGCCGTCAAGAACACCGTGATCGTCCCCGCGGGGGCGAAGGGCGGGTTCGTCGGCAAGCAGCTCCCCGATCCGGCCGTCAGCCGTGACGCCTGGCTCGCCGAGGGCATCGCCTGCTACAAGGAGTTCATCTCCGGTCTGCTCGACCTCACCGACAACCTCGTCGACGGGAAGATCGTCCCGGCGCCGCAGGTCGTCCGGCACGACGGCGACGACCCCTATCTCGTCGTCGCCGCCGACAAGGGCACCGCGACCTTCTCCGACATCGCCAACGGTGTCGCCAAGGAGTACGGCTTCTGGCTGGGCGACGCGTTCGCCTCGGGCGGCTCCGTCGGCTACGACCACAAGGCGATGGGCATCACCGCCCGCGGCGCCTGGGAGTCGGTCAAGTACCACTTCCAGGCCATGGGCCGGGATTCGCAGACCGAGGACTTCACGGTCGTCGGCGTCGGCGACATGTCGGGTGACGTGTTCGGCAACGGGATGCTGCTGTCGGAGCACATCAAGCTCGTGTGCGCCTTCGACCACCGGCACATCTTCCTCGACCCGAACCCCGACCCGGCGCTCTCGTTCGCCGAACGGCAGCGGATGTTCGCGCTGCCCCGCAGCTCCTGGGCCGACTACGACACCTCCCTGATCTCGGCGGGCGGCGGAGTCCACCCGCGCACCGCCAAGTCGATCAGGCTGACGCCCGAGGTGAAGGAGGCGCTCGGCATCGACCCCGGCGTGCAGGCGCTCGCCCCGCACGAACTGATCAGGGCCGCGCTCCTCGCGCCCGTCGACCTGCTCTGGAACGGCGGGATCGGCACCTACGTCAAGGCGTCCACCGAGAACAACGCCGACGTCGGCGACAAGGCCAACGACGCGCTCCGCGTCGACGGCGGCGAGCTGCGCGCCAAGGTCATCGGTGAGGGCGGCAACCTCGGCCTCACCCAGCTCGGCCGGATCGAGTACGCCCGCGACGGCGGCCTCGTCAACACCGACTTCATCGACAACTCCGCCGGGGTCGACACCTCCGACCACGAGGTCAACATCAAGATCCTGCTGGATCAGGTCGTCCGCGACCAGGAGATGACGCTCCAGCAGCGTGACTCGCTCCTGGACGAGATGACCGACGAGGTCGGCACCATGGTCCTGCGCGACAACTACAAGCAGAACGTGGTGCTCGCCGCGGCCCGCGCGCAGGCGCCCGAGATGATGCACGTCCACGCCCGCTACCTGCGGCGGCTGGAGCGCGACGGCAAGATCAACCGCCGGTTGGAGTTCCTGCCCGACGACAAGGCCATCGCCGAGCGCCGTCAGGCGGGCCAGGGCCTCACCTCGCCGGAGTTCGCGGTCGTCCTGTCGTACTCCAAGCTGACCCTCGACCATGATCTGCTCGACTCCGACCTGCCCGACGACCCGTACCTGGCCGACTGGCTCGTCTCCTACTTCCCGACGGCGCTGCGCACCCGGTTCCGCGACCACATGGACAGGCACCCGCTGCGCCGCGAGATCATCACCACCCAGGTGGTGAACGACCTGGTCAACAACTCCGGCACCACCTTCACGTTCCGGCTCAGCGAGGAGACGGGCGCGTCGGCGTCCGACCTGGCCCGCGCCTACCTGGTGGCCCGCGAGGTGTTCGACATGCCGCGCTTCTGGGCGGCGGTCGAGGCGACCGAGGGGATCGTCGACCAGGCCACCCAGATCGCGATGCTGCTGGAGGCGCGCAAGCTCACCGAGCGGGGGGCGCGCTGGCTGCTGCACAACCGGCGGCCGCCGTTCGACATCAGGGAGACCATCGACGCGTTCGCGCCCGGTGCGCTCGCGCTCGTCCCGTCGCTGCCGAAGCTGCTCGCCGGCCGTGACCTGGAGGCGTTCGACGAGCGCCGTGACGCGTTCGTCGCCAGGGGAGTCCCGGTCGAGCTGGCCGAGCAGGTCGCGATGATGGTGCCGGCCTACTCGACTCTGGACGTCGTCGACATCGCGCGCGCCACCGGCCACACCGTGGCGGAGGTCGCCGAGGTCTACTTCGATCTGGCCGACCGGCTCCAGCTCGCCCGTCTCCGCGACCGGGTCATCGCGCTGCCCCGTGACGACCGCTGGAAGTCCGTGGCCCGCTCCGCGCTCCGCGACGATCTGTACGCCGCGCACGCCGAGCTGACCAGTGACGTCCTGCGCAACACCGCGGCCGCCACCCCGGAAGAGCGCCTGGCCCAGTGGATCGAGCAGAACGACGCCGCCGTCCTGCGCGCCCGCCAGACCCTCTCGGAGATCTGGGAGAGCGACAGCCACGACCTGGCCACCCTCTCGGTCGCCCTCCGCGCCATCCGCACCCTGGTCCGAGCCAGCACCCTCCCCGCCTGACCCGAGGGCGTGCAGGGCCACAGCCACACCACCCGGTGGTGGTACGGAGGGGCGGGACGAGCAGCGGTCAGGAGGCCGTCTCGCCCCTCCGTAGTTCTGCGGAGACCGCCTTGGGGGGTCTCGCGTCGAGGGGGCTTGGGGGTGGGGGTGGTCAGGAGGTTTGGGCGGTGACGGCCTTGCGGGTGGTGGCGGTGACGGTGGCGTCGCCCTTGGCGGGGAGCTTGGCGAGGTACTGGATCAGGGTGGTGGTGCGGAGGGACTTCGCCTTGCCGGCGCGGGCCAGGCCGACGAGTTCGCCGGTGACGGGCACGTTGGCGCCGCGGTAGGTCTCGGCCTGCTGGAGCACGTACCAGACGACCGCGCCGCCGTCCTTGGCGCGCAGCGCGTAGGTCTGGCCAGGCACGGCGCTGAACCGGCTGGTGAAGGCGACCTTGCGCTGGGCGAAGGTCCGCCTGGTCTCCTGCAGCGCGGAGTAGGCGCCGGTGGTCTGCGGGCCCGCCGCGAGGGTCTTCGCGCCGGGCGCGTTCGGGCCGAACTGAAGCAGGGCGGCGTGCGCGTCGGCCACGCTTCCCGCGCCCCGGTCGGCGGCCTGGGCGTAGCCCTCACGGTCCAGGATCAGCCCGTTGAGCGGCCCGGTGTCGCGGCGCTGCGGGTCGGCGGCCAGCTTCCAGGGGCTGCCGGGCTCGGCCTGGACGAACAGCAGCGCGTGCTGGGTCCGCGCGCCGCGCACCGCCGACTCGGCGTCCACCGCGAACCAGCGCGGATAGGTCTCCGAGCGCGGAATGTAGAACTTGGGGGAGGCGTACCCGAGCGGCACGACCTTCGCCTTCGCGGCCTGCCGCCGCTTGTACAGGGCGGTGTCCATGGCGAGCTGCGGCCCCGTCTCCACCGTCGCCAGCAGCGCCCCGTCGAGCCCGGCGCCCGCCCGCGCGACCGTCTCCTGGTACCGCTTCAGCACGTCGCGCGCCTGCTCCCTGGTCAGCGCGGGCCCGATCCCCGCCGCGGCGTCCTTCGCGGCGCCACCGCACGCGACGGCCAGCGCCAGCGGCGACAACACCAGGATCGGAGCCAGCAGGAACGCAGCGCGCATGAACGGCCTCGCAGAGTGAAGGTGCCCGGGACGCCCGTAGCATCGCACAGTGAACGTCTGCTCACTCACCGTTTACTGGCTTTGCGCCCCATGGATGGGGGAGTGTGGTCGGGCGATAGGCTGGGCGGGTGGCAGCCATTGACCCTCTGGACCAGATCAAGGAGCTCGGCGCGACACTTGACGGCATCGAAGCCGTCATGGATCTCGACGTCATGCGCCGTGACATCGCCGAGCTGCGCGACCAGTCCGCAGACCCCGACCTGTGGAGCGACCAGGAGCACGCCCAGGCCGTGACGCGCCGCCTGTCCAGCCTCGAATCCGAGGTGACGAAGGTGGAGTCGCTCCGTACCCGGCTCGGGGACGTCGAGGCCGCCTACGAGCTCGCGCTGGAAGACCCTTCCTTCAAGGA
The DNA here is from genome assembly GCF_054778695.1 of Actinocorallia lasiicapitis. Taxonomy (NCBI): domain Bacteria; kingdom Bacillati; phylum Actinomycetota; class Actinomycetes; order Streptosporangiales; family Thermomonosporaceae; genus Actinocorallia; species Actinocorallia lasiicapitis. Next base: position 11,410 of record NZ_BAAGZI010000073.1, on the reverse strand, counting down.
GGAGGCGGATTCCGACCTCGAGTCGCTCGCCAAGGAGATGCGCGCCCTCGAGGTGCGCACCCTGATGTCCGGCGAGTACGACGTCCGTGAGGCGCTCGTGTCGATCAACGCCCAGGCCGGCGGGGTCGACGCGGCGGCGTTCGCGCAGCAGCTCCAGCGGATGTACCTGCGCTGGGCCGAGCGGCACGGCTACCCCACGGAGATCTTCGAGACGTCGTTCGCCGAAGAGGCCGGGATCAAGTCGACGACCTTCGCGGTCAAGGTCCCCTACGCCTACGGCACGCTCCGCGGCGAGCACGGCACCCACCGGATGGTCCGGATCTCCGCCTACGACAACCAGGGGCGGCGGCAGACCTCGTTCGCGGGCGTCGACATCGTGCCGGTCGTCGAGCAGTCCGACCACGTCGAGATCAACGAGGACGATCTGCGGATCGACGTGTACCGCTCGTCGGGCCCCGGCGGCCAGGGCGTCAACACGACCGACTCGGCCGTCCGGATCACCCATCTGCCGACGGGGATCGTCGTCTCCTGCCAGAACGAGCGCTCCCAGCTCCAGAACCGGGCCTCGGCGATGAACGTCCTGCAGGCCAAGCTGCTGGAGCGCAAGCGCCAGGAGGAGGCCGACGAGCTGAACAAGCTGCGCGGCGAGGGCACCAGCTCCTGGGGCACCCAGATCCGCAGCTATGTCGTGCACCCGTACCAGATGGTCAAGGACCTGCGGACCCTCCACGAGGAGGGCAACCCCGAGCGCGTCCTGGACGGCTGGATCGACGACTTCCTCGAGGCCGAGATCCGCTGGCTCCGCAAGGGTGAGGCAGAAGAGGCCTAAAAGGCCCCAGAACGTACGACGGCGCCCCGCCCCCCTCTCGGTGAGGGGGCGCGGGGCGCTCGTCCGTCATGCCAGATGCGGCGCGAGCAGACTGAACGCCAGAATCAGCAGCAGGGCGGCTGCGATCGCGAGCTGCTGCGGCGTGAACCCCCCTTGCTGCCCGTGCATCTGGGCCCGGACCGCGCGGCAACTTCCGCACCGTCCCTCGGCCACAGGCCCGGCGCAGCTGGCGCAGACGAGATGGTCACAGCACATACGCGTGTCCTCCTTCCCAACCTGAGGCACCGATGTCCCGAAGAGGGACTATCCATGCCAGTGTCACCCCTAGACTGCTCCTCAGCCAACTCCGAGGGGGACACCATGGCCCATCAGCCCCTAGACTGGCGCACCGTGATGCAGCCGTGATTAATTTCGACAACGTCACCAAGGTCTACCCGAACCAGAACCGCCCGTCCCTCCAGCACTGCAACGTCGCCGTCGAAAAGGGCGAGTTCGTGTTCCTGGTCGGGCCGTCGGGGTCGGGTAAGTCGACGTTCCTTCGCCTGATCCTCAAAGAGGAGCGTCCTTCGCAGGGCCATGTGTACGTGGCCGGCAAGGACCTCAACAAGCTGACGAACTGGAAGGTTCCGCACCTGCGCCGCCGCATCGGCTGCGTCTTCCAGGACTTCCGGCTGCTCCCCAACAAGAACGTCTTCGAGAATGTAGCGTTCGCGCTCGAAGTGATCGGGAAGCCGCGCCGGTTCATCGCCAAAGTGGTGCCCGAGGTCATCGATCTGGTGGGCCTCGAAGGCAAGCAGCACCGGATGCCGGACGAGCTGTCCGGTGGCGAGCAGCAGCGGGTGGCGATCGCCCGCGCGTTCGTCAACCGTCCGATGATCCTGCTGGCCGACGAGCCGACGGGAAACATCGACCCCGCGACGTCCATCGGCATCATGAAGGTCCTGGACCGCATCAACCGCACCGGGACGACCGTCGTGATGGCGACCCACGACGCAGCGATCGTCGACGCGTTCCGCAAGCGCGTCGTCGAGCTCGAGGACGGCAGGGTCGTGCGCGACCAGTCCCGCGGCGTCTACGGCCAGGCCTACTAAGGATTTTCGATGAGACTGCACTTCGTACTCCAGGAGATCTGGATCGGCCTGCGCCGGAACCTGACGATGACGATCTCCCTGGTCATCACCGTCGCCATCGCCATGGCGCTCTTCGGCACCGGCATGTTGATCAAGAAGCAGGTCGACTCGTCCAAGGGCTACTGGTACGACAAGGTCGAGGTCTCGATCTATCTGTGCAACAAGACGAGCGCCAACACGAAGTGCAACAAGAAGGACTTCACCGAGGATCAGCGGAAGAACGTGACCGACGCCCTCAGGCGGCTGCCCGCGGTGGAGGCGGTCGAGTTCGAGTCGGCGGACGCCGCGTTCAAGCGCTTCAAGGAGCTCTTCGCCAAGAGCCCCGGTCTGATCCAGGGGACCAAGGTCGGTGACATCCCGGCGTCGCTGCGGGTGAAGCTGAAGGACCCCGAGAAGATCGAGCAGGTGGTGCAGGCCGCCGAAGGCTTCCGGGACGGCGGCCAGGGCGTCGACCAGGTGATCAACGAGCGGGAACTGCTGCAGAAACTGTTCAAGATCTTGAACGGTCTCCAGTGGGCGGCTCTGTTCATCGCGCTGATCCAGGTGTTCGCGGCGGTCCTGCTGGTGGGTAACACGGTCCGGCTGTCGGCGTTCAACCGAAGGCGCGAGACGGGCATCATGCGGCTGGTCGGCGCGTCGAACATGTACATCCAGCTTCCGTTCATCCTGGAAGGCGCCATCGCGGGCCTGGCGGGCGGTGCGATCGCGGCGGTCCTGCTGGTGGGCAGCAAGGTCCTGCTGATCGACCGGCTGGAGAGTTCGCTCGGCTTCGCCAGCCATCTGACCTGGACGCAGGTGTTCGGCGTCATCATCTTCTCGGTCGCCGTCGGTGTTCTGCTCTGTGCCGGTGCGTCGTTCCTCACCCTGCGGCGCTACCTGAAGATTTAAGCTTCGTCTGTGGTGCCTCCGGGTCGGGGACGGGTGACGCGCTGGACGGCCGTGCTGGCCGCCCTGGCGGTCGCCTACGGCCTGGGGGCGTTCACGGGGACGCACGGGCGGCCGTCGCGGATCGAGACCGCCGCCCACCAGGACGGGTCCGTGCTCGACGAGGCGTCGCGGCGGATCTCCGCCGCCGCCGACAAGCCCGTCGCCGCCGACCGGCTGCGCGCCGCGGCGATCAGCGGGATGCTGAAGGAGCTCGGCGACCCGTGGGCGCGCTACTACCCGGCGCCCGACTACCGCGACTTCAACGCCTGGCTGAACGGCGAACGCAAGACCGTCGACGCCGAGCCCGAAGCCGGGGACGTCACGGTGCGCAGGGAAAAGAAGATGACGGTGGTGCGGGTGGCGGTGTTCACTCGGGGGGTCGGCGCGCAGGTGCGCGCCGCGGTGCGCGACTCGCACGCGGTGATCCTCGATCTGCGCGGCAACCCGGGCGGCCTGCTGGACGAGGCCGTCGACACGGCGTCGGCGTTCCTGACGTCCGGACCGGTCGTGACGTACGAGAAACGCGGCAGACCCGCTGAGGTGATTCAGGTCACATCGCCGGGCGATCCGCAGGTTCCCGTCGTCGTACTGGTCGACGGGGGCACGGCCAGCGCCGCCGAGATCGTCGCAGGCTGCCTGCGCGACCGGGACCGGGCGGTGATCATAGGATCTTCCACGTTCGGCAAGGGAACGGTTCAGGAGCCGGTCAAGCTCTCGGACGGCTCGGCCGTCGAGCTGACGGTCGGTCGCTACCTGACCCCCGCCGGCCGTAACCTCGAGGGGGTCGGTATCGAGCCGGACGTGGCGGTCCGGTCCGATCACGCCGAGCAGCGCGCCCGTGATGTGCTGAACGTATAAGGCGTGGAGCCGGAAAGAGAGTAGGGAAGAGTGCCGCGCGAGCAGGGGCAGAAGTACATCGCCCAGAACAAGAAGGCGCGCTACGACTACCACATCGTGGACACCTGGGAGGCGGGCCTGGTGCTGACCGGGACCGAGGTGAAGTCGTTGCGGCAGGGCCGCGCGTCGCTGGTCGACGGCTACGCGGCCGTCGACGGGCATGACGAGGTCTTCCTCTACAACGTGCACATCCCCGAGTACTCGCAGGGCACCTGGACCAACCACACGGCCCGGCGCACCCGCAAGCTGCTGCTGAACCGCCGCGAGATCACGAAGATCATCAAGGAGACCAACGAGCCGGGATTGACGCTGATCCCGCTGTCCCTGTATTTCAAGGACGGCAGGGCGAAGGTCGAGATCGGGCTCGCCCGCGGCAAGAAGGACTTCGACAAACGGCAGACCATCGCCAAACGCGACTCGGACCGGGAGATCGCCCGGACGCTCCGCGCGCGCAACAGGGGTCGGTGAAACTCTTTTGAGCAAGGCTCGTCGGATCGTCGCGGCCGGTACCGGTTCGGTGCTGCTGCTCGGCGCCCTGTCGGCGTGCGCCCAGGCGTCGCCGTTCAACACCGTCAAGGACTTCCTGATCGCGTGGGAGGCCGGCAAGTACGACGACGCGGCCAAGCTCACCGACTCCGCCGACAGGGCGGGCGTCGCGAACGCGCTGCGCGACGTCCGGACCCAGCTCGACGCGGCGTCGCTGCGGCTGCGGCTCAAGGCCGAGCCGACCTCCGGCGCCGCCGAGGCCAAGGGCCGGGTCGACCGCCCGTCCGACGACGAGGCCGTCGCCCGGTTCAACGTCCGGATCGACCTCGGTGAGAACGGCCGTCCCTGGAGCTACATCAGCCGGATGCCGCTCCAGCGGACCGACGGCAAGTGGAAGGTCGTCTGGAGCCCGGCGATCATCCACGAGTCGCTGAAGCCCGGCGGCAGGCTCGCCGTCGTCAGCGAGTTCCCCGCCCGCCAGCAGATCTTCGACGTAAAGGGCCAGTCGCTGCTCAAAATGGGCAGGAACTCGCTGATCGAGGTGCTGCCCCGCGAGGTCACGGACGCCGACGCCGTCGCCAAGGCGATCAGCAAGGCCACCGAGATGGACGCGGGACGGATCCGCGGCCGGATCCTGTCCGCGCCGCCCAACAAGCGGCTGCTGCTCGCCACCCTCACCGCGAACGACCCCAAGGCCAACGGCCTCAACGCGCTGCCCGGCGTCTATGTGACCGTCCGGGAGCTGCGCAACGAGCCGCGGATGGCGAAGGAACTGGTCGGCGCCGTCGGCCCCGCCACCACCGACCTGCTCGCCCAGGTCGGCGCGCCCTACCAGCCGGGCGACACGATCGGCCAGTCCGGCCTCCAGCTCCGGTTCCAGCGGCGGCTCGCCGGCACCCCCACCGTGAAGATCGTCTCGCTGGACGCCAACGGCACCGCGAAAGAGCTCAAGGACTTCGGGGCCGAAGACGTCAACAGCACCGCCGGCGGCGACGCGAGCATCCCCAAGCCGGTCAGGACCACCATCGACCCGCGGCTCCAGGCCAAGGCCGAGAACGCGCTGCGCGGGCTCGCGCTGCCCGCGTCCATCGTCACCGTCAAGGGCCAGACCGGCCGGGTCGTCGCCGTCGCCAACGTCAACACCGGGGGCGTCAACAAGGCGTTCCTCGGCCAGTACGCGCCCGGCACGACCTTCTCGCCGATGCTGGCCTCACCGATGCTCGCGGACGACTCCGCCCTCACCCGGCGCCAGCCCTGCCCCGCCCAGGAGAACGTCTCCGGAGTGGAACTCACCAGCCCCCAGCAGCGGGCCAAATCCACCGTCGGAGCCAACCTGGCGTCCGGCTGCGGCACCGGCATCGCGACCCTCGCCGGCGGGCTCGACCAGACCAACGTCGACAGCGTGATCAGATCGTTCGGGCTGGACGTGCCGTGGGAACTGTCCGGGGTGCCGCACGCCCCGCCCGTCATCACCGCCCCCACGACCGAGGCCGACAAGGTCAACATGATGGTCGGGAAGAGCGGCATCGCCGTCAGCCCGCTGACCATGGCGCTCATCGCGTCCGCCATCCAGACCAACGGCTGGGCCCCACCGCAGCTCATCACCGACCCGGTGCCCGAAGCCGGTCTCGACGACGTCCGCAGGCTCCAGCCGGGCGCATGGACCAACCTCTCGGCGATCATGGAAGCGGGGGCGCGGCGCGGCGGATCCGGCTACAACATCTCCTCCGCCAAACGGCTCCAAGGCGGAGTCACCGCGACCGTCACCCAGGACGACGGCAAGACCGTCTCGTGGTTCGTCGGCTACAACAAGGACTCCTACGGGTTCGCGATCGCCGTCGAAGGCAACTACCCGATGGCCAGGCTCGCCGCCGAATTCCTCAACGCGCCCTACGAACTGCAAGGGCCCGTCACCCCCGTCACCCCCACCGTCCCCACCGGCCAGACACCCGCCTGACCAGGCGTCCCCAGCAGACCACAGCCAGGCCCGCCACCGGATTTACGATCACTTTGCGTCCAGTGATCAACCGGAAGCGGGCCTCGCTGCGTCTTCACCCATGATCGGAGCGCCGCTCGGGGGGTTGCGGAACTCCGATCGCCGTGAAAGACCGGCCCGACCCTGCCGGTCCCGCCCCGGCGGACGCCCGCTGATGCGCGTCCGCCGGGGCCACACCCCCCACCCCACGGAATACCGTTGGCCCCCCACGCGTTCACCCGGTAGGCTGTCCACGTTGACAACTACACATGGGGCTGACTGGCTTCGACTGCGGTAGTCGTGCCAGGAGAAGCGGGCCGAGGGCTGCGTACGTGACCTCGTTAATCCTGCGTTCGCAAAACAACAAGTGCCAACTCTAAGCGCACTGACTTCGAACTCGCTGCCTAAACAGCAGCGCTAAGAGGTCTGTCGGCCCGGGATCGCCTCCGACCCGGGACCCGGCATCGTAAGGAGGCTCAACCGTTCGCATCGGTCACGGATGTGAACGGGAAACCAAACAGTGACTGGGCCTGGCGGCGTAATTGCCTGTGAAAGCGCCGAGGCCGAGTAGACCGCCCTCACAAGGCTGCGCCCGGAGAAGACCTGTCTCATTGCCGTAGGACCAGGGTTCGATTCCCTGCAGCTCCACGAGTCCCGGGGCCCGGGTGTGCTCGAAAGCATTCGCTTTCTCGCACACCCGGGCCTCTTCGTGTTGACCCGGGGGATAACCCCCGGACCCCCAGCCATTAGTTGCTTGGGCCTCGCTTCGCTCGGGCTCATCCTTTTTGGGGCTGTCGCCCCAACCCCGGTCAGGGGCTTCGCCCCCGACCCCCCCAACATTTCGTGGTGCTTTCGATCAATCTCTGTCGTCGTTACGGGACGCAAGACGCCCGTTGCGTGCTGGTTCACTCACGCTTGTGCGGTGGCCCACTCATGCCGTCGGTGGCGCGTCGTGGCGACAGTGTCAGAGGGGCCGTTTACATTGGTGCGCATGGTCAACCTCCTCGCATCCGCCCGCATCGGCAGTGACGGTCTGCGCGAGGTGACACCGACGAAGCTCGAAGCCTTGAAGTCCGCACCGCACCCGTTCCCGTATCAAGGAAGCAAGCGCGCGCTTGCTCACAGCATCATCCACCTGCTGCCCGACGACACGCAGACGCTCGTCGAACCGTTTGCGGGGTCAGCGGCGATCAGCATCGCTGCGCGGCATCTCGGCAGGGCCACGCAGGCGGTCATCAACGATGTGAACGAGCCACTCATGGAACTGTGGCAGCGAATCATCGATGCCCCTGACGAACTGGTCGACGCCTACGAGCGCATGTGGAACGACTCCCTCGGTGATCCGAAAGCATTCTTTGTAGCACGGCGCGTTGAGTTCAACGAGACGCACGATCCCGCACTCCTGCTGTATCTGCTCAATCGCATCGTTAAGGGTGCGGTCCGATACGGTAAGAGCGGCGCATTCAATCAGTCTGCGGACAACCGACGGTTGGGTGCCCGCCCTGAAACGGTAAGGTCGCGAGTTCACGAAACATCGGCGGTAATGAGCGGGACAAAGGTTCACTCGGGGTCGTATGAGTCGCTTCTAGTTAATGCGTCAGCGCGGGATGTGGTTTACCTAGACCCGCCGTATCAGGGTGTCACCAATGTGGCAGACCACCGCTACATGGCTGGTCTTGCGCGCGAAGAGTTCGAACACTCCCTTGCCGAAGCAAACCGCAATGGCATCTCATATGTTGTCTCGTATGACGCGATCCGCGACGACAACAAGTATGGGAGGCCTCTATCTGACGCTCTCGATCTTACGCACCTTCACATCGTGGCGGGGAGATCCGCTCAGGGCACGCTCAGCGGGCGAGATGAGGTCACGATCGAGTCGATCTACCTGTCTCCTGCTCTCGTCTCGCGTCTGCAGTAGGGTCGAACCCAGTAGCCTGCGAGCGTGAGTTACTCCGAAGAGTTCATCATGTGGGCGAACGCGGTCCCGAAGTCACAGCGTGCCGCGAAAGCGCTTGAGCTCATCCTCGAGCGTGGGACGGTGACGACTGGCGACTTGAAGGCAGCGGGATACGACCACCCGCCACGAGCGATCCGCGACCTCAAGGACGCTGGCTTCCACATCGAGAGTAAAATCGTCACTGTCGGTGGACGGCGCATGAGCCGCTACACCATGGTCGACACGATCAGCGAAGGGTTCGCGCAGCGCCGCCCCATCTCTAGTGTTTTCCGCTCGCGTCTGTTCGACGCGCATGGCTACCGCTGTGCTGTCTGTGGCGGAGAATTTGTTGGGCGAATGCTTCAGGCAGACCATCGCGTACCCTTCCATATTGGCGGCGATCCCGAAGTCTTCGCCATTCAAGATTTCATGCCGGTGTGCGGTTCGGACAATAGGGCGAAGTCGATGTCCTGCGAGACCTGCCCGAACTGGACCATCAGGGATCGAATCACCTGTGAGACTTGCTATTGGCACGACCCTGAGAGCTACGAACATGTGGCAACCGCGCAGGAGCGCAGGCTCACCATCACTGCTCAGGGTTCAGACGTTCGTGTCATTGATATCGCCTGGGAACAGGCAGAGAAGTCCGGCATCAGTCTTGAGGAATATACGCTGAACCGCTTGAGGGGTACTGAAGGCTGACCGGCTCAGGGCGCCGCGCTCCGACTGCTAGAGCCTGAAGCCGGACTTCGCCTCCTCAAGCAAGGTGAGCTGCTCTCGCTGCGGATAACAGGGGTGTCCGGACGGTGGGCCGAAGGTCGAACCTGGTGGCTGGATGGTTCCAGTGGCGGGAGGGGGTCTCAGTGGGTGGGATGGGGTTGAGGTGGGGGGATCTTGGGTGGTAGGTATGGTGTGCGGTTCGCCACGTAAGTGGAGGGGGACGCCCTGGTTGTCGGGGTTGTGGCGTCTTGGGCGAATGGCGTTCTGATTTGTTATCCGGGTGGGGCGTCGGAAATATTGATCTTCGCGTAGCCTGTGCCGCATGTCCGATCAGGGGGAGCTTTCGGCGCGTCCGGAAACCGGGGCCGAAGGTAGAGCTGTGCAGCGCGCTGACGATGACGACTTTGAAGCCGGGATGCCGCAGACAGGGCCGCAGGCCGTGTTCGCCGAACCCGTCGCTTCCGGGGAGTACGCCGTGCTGCCGGAAACGCAGACGCAGCCCACGGCCGACGTGCCCGTGGCGGGAGACCTCCGGGAGTTCCCGGTGCGGCCCGCGGACGTCCGGCACGACGGAATCGGGTTCGGAGCCGGAGTCGTGCCCTCGCAGGACTCCGCGCTCCTCGGGCACGGCGGCCTGACCGGGCCCCAGCCGGTCCTCGGCGAAGAGCCCGTCGGCGTGCAGTCGGTGTTCCGCGCGCCCGAGGCCGCCGCCGAGGCCGAACTCGGCGACCTGGACTCCGGGCCAGGCGTCGCCCAGTACGCCGGGGTGGACATGTCGGGGCCCGCCGGGCCCGCCAAAGCCGGGATCCCGTCGTCGGGGAACTGGCAGATGCCCGACTGGATGCGGGAAGAGACCGAGGCCAACCGGGCCGCCGGAGTGTCCGGGGCCGGGCTCGACGAAGACGAGATGAAGCGGGACCGCACCAGGACCTATGCGATCGCCGGGCTGTCCGTCCTGGGCGTCGCGCTCGTCGCGGCGCTCGCCGTCGTGGTGCTCGGCAACGACGGGGGAGACGACCCCGAGGTCAAGAGCCCCGGAGCCGTGGTCCCCGGAGAGTCGAACAGCGCGGTGCCCTCGCCCGCGCCCGGCGAGACCCTCCAGGTGCCGGCCCGCGCCGACAAGCCGCTCAAGAAGTTCACCGGAGCAGGGTCGCCCGTCGTCGGAATGATCAACGACTCGGCCTCGGGACTGGCCTACCCCAGGCTCGGCGGCAAATGGGTGGTGCCGACCAAGCAGAACAAGCTCGCGCAGCCCGGCTGGACCGGCCAGCAGATCATGGTGACCGAGCACGTCGGCTCAGTACTGGTACGGGACGATCCTGTCGTCGCCGCTCGGAGCCGTCGAGCGCCGGGCCGGCGGAGGCGGGAACCTGAAGGACACGACGGTCGCGTCGGCGGCCTCGCTCCAGCAGCGGCTCTACTCGTTCAAGCACACCACCAAGGCGGTCGCCTCGCAGCCGCTGACCGTCGACGGGCACAAGGGCTGGCTCGTCGCCGACTACCTCGGCTACAAGCGGGCCGGGATCAAGGCCACCGGCGAGGTCGTGGTCACCGCGGTGATCGACACCGGCAAGCAGGTGCCGTCGGTGCTGTTCATCTCGATGCCGAACACCAGCAAGAAGAGCTGGCGCGACATCACGACCGTCCTCACCAAGATGAAGGTCGCCTCATAGTCAGTCGAATCGTGTTCTAGTAAGTTGTGGCTTACCCCTGTGGAGGAGTGAGTCATGGCGATCGGTGTGACCGAGGAACACGAGGCCCTGGCCGCCTCGGTGCGCGGGCAGGCGGGGCGCGGCGTGCTCTCCGGCGACCTGTTCGGACTGCATCTGGGCGAGGAGCACGGCGGGCAGGGGTTCGGTCTCGTCGAACTGGCCGTCGCCGTCGAGGAACTGGGCCGCGCCCGGTTCGGCGGGCCCTATGTTCCGACGGTCCTGGCGTCCGCGGGGCTCGCCGGGAGCGGGCACGGCAAGGAGTGGCTGCCGGGCCTCGCCGACGGGTCGCGGACGGCCGCCGTCGGCTTCGGCACGGGCCTGACCAGGGACGGCGACACCGTCTCCGGCACCGTCGAGATCGTCCTGGGCGCCCCCGCCGATCTCTATGTGCTCCCCGCCGGCCCCGCCTGGGTGGTCCTGGACGCCGCGCGCGTCACCGTCGAGGAGGTCGACTCCCTCGATCAGGACCGGCCGGTGGCACGCGTCCGGGTCGAGGCCGGCGCGGCTCCCCTGGTCGATCTGGGGGATTTCGCCGGACTCGTCACGGTGATTCTCGGGGCCGAAGCCTGTGGAATCGCCGCTCGGGCGCTGGAAGACACGACCGGATACGCAGTGGTGCGTGAGCAGTTCGGCCGGCCGATCGGGCAGTTTCAGGGCGTCAAGCACAAGGCGGCGCGGATGCTCGTGCTCGTCGAGCGGGCACGGGCCGCCGTCTGGGACGCCGCGCGGTCCCTCGATCCGTACGCGGTCGCGTCGGCGGGCCTGCTCGCGCCCGACGCGGCGGTGCGGTGCGCGGCC
>NZ_BAAGZI010000072.1:0-20351 GCF_054778695.1 Actinocorallia lasiicapitis | reverse complement strand
ACGGAGGACGGGTGCGGCCCGGTGCCGGACGGGGCGCCGGCGGCGGTCGGGATCTCGGGGCGTGCGGTCGTGGCGGGGGTGACCCTGGGACGGATGAGCGCGGACCAGGCGTCGGTGCTGGCCCGGTTCGAACGGCTCGTGGTGACGCCCTGGCGCGGTGTCGTGGTGCCCGACCCGGGTGCCGTGGACGTGCTGGCCGAGGCCGGGTTCATCGTGGACGCCGGATCGGTGCTGGTCGGGGTGACGGCCTGCGCGGGGCGGCCCGGATGCGGGAAGGCGCTCGCCGACGTGCAGGGAGACGCCCCGCACGTCGTGCTGAGCCGCGGCGGCGCGGTGCACTTGTCCGGATGTGACCGGAGATGCGGTAAGCCTTCTGGGCGGTTTGTCGACGTTGTGGCCACCCCGGGTGGTTACCGGGTCGACGGGGGAGCGGTACTGTCCCGGCGCGAGGAGATCGGGGTCGCCGTCACGGCGGCGCGAGAGGGGATTTGATGGAGTACGTCCGCGACGGGGCGGAGATCTACCGGCGGTCGTTCGCGACGATCCGGGCCGAAGCCGACCTCGTCGGGCTGCCCGACGACGTCGCACGGGTGATCGTCCGCATGATCCACACCTGCGGGATGGTCGACCTGGTGCCGGACGTCGCCTGGTCGCCGGGTGCCGTCGCCTCCGGCCGGGCCGCGCTGCTCGGCGGCGCGCCCGTCCTGTGCGACGCGAAGATGGTCGCGTCCGGGATCACCCGCCGCCGACTGCCCGCCGACAACCCGATCGTCTGCACGCTCGACGACCCGTCCGTTCCCGGCCTGGCCGCGAAGCTCGCCACCACGCGCAGCGCCGCCGCGCTCGAACTCTGGCGCGGCCTCCTCGACGGCGCCGTCGTCGCCATCGGCAACCCGCCCGTCGCCCTGTTCCGGCTGCTGGAGCTGATCGCCGAGGGCGCGGGACGTCCCGCGCTGGTGATCGGCGTCCCGGTCGGGTTCATCGGCGCGGCCGAATCCAAGCAGGCGCTGGCCGACAGCGACCTGCCCCATCTGGTGGTGCACGGGCGGCGTGGCGGCAGCGCCATGGCCGTCGCCGCCGTCAATGCGATCGCGAGCGAGGAAGAGTAGTGACGGGCAAGCTGTACGGCGTCGGGCTGGGGCCCGGCGATCCCGAACTGGTGACGGTCAAAGCGGCCCGGCTGATCGGCGCGGCGGACGTGATCGCCTACCACTCGGCCCGGCACGGGCGGAGCATCGCCCGCTCGGTCGCCGCCCCCTACCTGCGGGAAGGGCAGATCGAAGAGCTCCTGATGTACCCGGTGACGACCGAGACGACCAGCCATCCCGGCGGCTACCGTGGCGCGCTCGACGACTTCTACGCCGACTGCGCGGAACGTCTGGCCGCCCATCTGGACGCGGGCCGCGACGTCGTCGTCCTCGCCGAGGGCGATCCGCTCTTCTACGGCTCCTACATGCACATGCACAAGCGTTTGGCCGGCCGCTACGAGGCGGAGGTCGTCCCGGGCGTCACCTCGGTGTCCGGGGCGTCGGCCGCGCTGGCCCGCCCCCTGGTCGAGGGCGAGGAGATCCTCACGATCCTGCCGGGCACCCTTTCCGAGGACGCCCTCGCCACGGCCCTGGCCTCGACGGACGCCGCCGCCGTGCTCAAACTCGGCCGCACGTTCCCCAAGGTCCGCGCGGCTCTGGAGAAGGCGGGCCGGCTCGACGACGCCTGGTACGTCGAACGCGCGACCACCGGCGCCGAACGCCTGCTCCCGCTCAGGGACGTCGACCCCGCCACCGCCCCGTACTTTTCCCTCGCCCTGCTCCCCAGCCCGATGAACCAGCAGGAAGCCGACATTCCGACCCCCGTGGCGGCGACGCCGAAGAGCCCGGGGGAGGTCGTGGTCGTCGGCCTCGGCCCGGCCGGACGCCCCTGGCTGACCCCGGAGGCGCAGGAGGCGCTGTCGGCCGCCGACACGCTCATCGGCTACGGCCCCTACCTGGACCGGGTCCCCGCGAACCCGCGTCAGCGCCGTTTCCCGACCGACAACCGCGTCGAGGCCGAACGCGCCGCCCACGCCCTCGACCTGGTCCGCGGCCTCGCGAAGGTCGCCGTCGTCTCCTCCGGCGACCCCGGGGTGTTCGCGATGGCGAGCGCCGTCCTCGAAGTCGCGGCCGAACCGCGCTTCACCGAGGTGGACGTCCGGGTGGTCCCCGGGCTGACCGCGGCGCAGGCGGTCGCGAGCCGCGCGGGCGCGCCGCTGGGCCACGACTTCTGCGTCCTGTCGCTGTCCGACATCCTCAAGCCCTGGGACGTGGTGGCCGCCCGGATCTCGGCCGCGGCCGCCGCCGAACTGCCCGTCGCCCTCTACAACCCGGCGTCCAGGACCCGCCGCAGTCAGATCGAGGCGGCCCGCGACCTGTTCCTGGAGCACCGCGACCCCGCCACCCCGGTGGTGCAGGGCCGCGACATCGGCGGCCCGGCCGAACAGCTCACCATCACGACCCTCGCCGACCTGGACCCCGCCACCGTCGACATGCGCACTCTCCTGATCATCGGCTCCTCGACGACCCGGACCATCACCCGCAACGGCCGCACCCAGGTCTACACGCCGCGCCGCTACCCCGCGTGAGTCGCGCGCTCCCCGGCGTCTCAGCCGGGGAGCCGCGACCGAACCCAGCGCGCGGCCGCCTCGACGGTCTCGACGACCTCGGCCCCGGCCGGCACCGGCGGCCGCCGCACGACCACCACCGGCACACCGAGCTCACACGCCGCGTCCAGCTTCGCCGCGGTCATCGCCCCGCCGCTGTCCTTGGTCACCAGCACGTCGATCGCGTGCCGCCGCATCAGCTCGATCTCCCCCGTGACGCTGAACGGCCCCCGATCGAGCACCACCTCCAGCCGCCGGGGCAGCGCGCCCTCCGGCGCGTCGACGGAGCGCGCGAGGAACCACAGCCCGTCCAGCCCGGCGAACGCCCCGATGCTCTGCCGCCCCGTCGTCAGGAACACCCGGCCGCCCAGCGTGCCCACCACCCGTGCCGCCTCGGCCATGTCGCCCACCCACTGCCACCGGTCGCCGTCCCGTTCGGTCCACCCCGGTCTGCGCAGCACTACCCAGGGCACTGCGACGATCCCGGCGGCCTCCGCGACCGACGCGCTCATCCCCGCGGCGAACGGATGCGTCGCGTCCACGACGAGGCGGACGTTCTCCTCCCGCATCCACGCGACGAGCCCGTCCACCCCGCCGAACCCCCCGACGCGCACTTCGCCGACGGGCAGCACGGGCTTCCCGACCCGACCTGCCAGCGAGGACACCGTTCGCAGCCCGTCGACCGGATCGAGCATCCCGGCCAGCCGCCGGGCCTCTCCGGTTCCTCCGAGCAACAGCAGCGTTTCCGCCGCCACCCTCCGCTCAGGCATGACCTTACTGCGTAAAGGGGTCGGGCCGGGTGACGCGGCAGCGGTCGGGGGAGTAGAGGTGGCTGTCGGGGAAGTCGTGGGCGGCGAGGACCTGGCCGACGATGATGATGGCGGTGCGGCGGATGCCCGCGGCGTGGACCTGGCCGGGGAGGGTGGCGAGGGGGCCGCGGAGGATCGTCTCGTCCGGGCGGCTGGCGTAGGCGACGACCGCGGCGGGGCAGTCGGGCCCGTAGTGGGGGAGGAGCTCCTCGACCACGGCGTCGATCCGCTGGACGGCCAGATGCAGGACGATCGTGGCGCGGCTGCCACCGAGCGTGGCGAGATCCTCGCCGTCCGGCATCGGGGTGGCACGGGCGGACGTCCGGGTGAGGATCACGGTCTGGCCGACGCCCGGGACGGTCAGCTCGCGTTTCAGCGCGGCCGCCGCGGCGGCGAACGCCGGCACCCCCGGCACGACCTCGTAGGGGATTCCGGCCGTGTCGAGCCGGCGCATCTGCTCGGCCATCGCGCTGAACACCGACGGGTCCCCGGAGTGCAGCCGGGCGACGTCGAGCCCGGCCGTGTGGGCTTCGGCCAGCTCGGCGACGATCTCGTCGAGGGTGAGTTCGGCGGTGTCCACGCGACGGGCGTCGGCGGGGCAGGCGTCCAGCAGCTCGACCGGGACCAGGGCGCCCGCGTACAGGCAGACGGGCGCCCGCTCGATGATCCGCAGCGCGCGGACCGTCACCAGATCGGCGGCGCCGGGGCCAGCGCCGATGAAGTACACGGTCACCGGACCGTCCCCAGCTTCCTGGCGACCTGGATCTCGATGACGACCCGGTCGGGGTTGACGCGCGGCTCCCGGTAGCGGGCCGCGTAGCGTCGCACGGCGTCGGCGACGGCCGCGGGATCGGAGGTCACGGTCGCCGTGCCCTCAAGGGTCGACCAGCGGGCCCCGTCCACCTGGCAGACCGCCGCGTAGGCGCCCGGACGCGCCGCGTGCTTCGCCTTCTGCGACTTCCCGTCGCAGATCACCCGGGCGATCCCCGTCTCGGGGTCGTAGGTGACGCCGACCGGAACGACATGCGGCGTCCCGTCCGCGCGCAGCGTCGTGATCGTGCACAAGTGCCGTTCCCGCCAGAACCCGGCCAGCTCCGCGCTCACCGCCACCCGCCCTTCGCTCGGTGCTGACCTGCTCACACGCCCTAGATCATAGATCACGGCGCTCGGCGGTCAGGGCTCGACCAGGCCCGCGCGGATCGCGTAGCGGGTGAGTTCGAGCCGGTCCCGCATCCCGAGTTTCTGCAGGATGTTGCCGCGGTGCCGGTCGACGGTCTTCACACTGATGACCAGCAGCTCCGCGATCTCCTTGGCCGAGTTCCCCTCGGCGATGAGCTTGACGATCTCCTCTTCGCGCGGGGTGAGGATGGCGTCGGGCAGCCGTCCGCCCTCCCGGTCGCGCCGCAGATAGTCGCGGATCAGCGCGGTGATCGCGCCCGGATAGAGGAAGGGTTCGCCGCGCATCGCCGCCCGGCACGCCTCCAGCAGGTCCTGGTCGGCGACGGACTTGAGGACGTAGCCGCTGGCGCCCGCTTTCAGCGCTTCGAAGAAGTACTGCTCGTTGTCGTACATCGACAGCATCAGAATCCGGACGGTCGGCGCGCGCCGGGAGATCTCGCGCGCCGCCTGCAGTCCGGTCATCCGGGGCATCGCGATGTCGAGCACGGCCAGATCGAGGCCGCCCGCGCTCGCCGCCTCGACGGCCTCCGCCCCGTCGGACGCCTCGGCGACCACGGTCAGATCGGGCTCCGCGTCGATGATCAGCCGGAGGCCCTGGCGGACGAGCGCGTGGTCGTCGGCCAGCAGGATCCTGGTCGGGGTCATGCCGTCACCTCCACTTCCGCCGCGGTATCCGGAGCTCCACCCAGGTGCCCCGCGCGGTGGAGTCGATGGTCAGTCTCGCCCCGATCAGCAGCGCCCGTTCGCGCATACCCCGCACCCCCGTCCCTTCCTCGATGGTCCCGCCGCTGCCGTCGTCCTGGATCCGCAGGACGAGCTGGTCGTCCGCCGCGGTGAGCGAGAGCGTGACCTGTGACGCGCCCGCGTGCCTCGCCACGTTGGTGAGCCCCTCCTGCGCGATCCGGTACAGCACCAGTTCGACGTCCCCGGTCAGGGCGGGCAGTTCGTTGTCCATGCTGAGAGTCACGGGGATCGCGCTGACCCCGTAGAAGTCGCCGATCAGCGACTTCAGCGCGCTGCGCAACCCCAGATCCTCCAGCACGCCGGGCCGCAGCCGGTGCGCGACCCGCCGCACCTCCTCCAGGCTGGTGCGGACGGTCTCCTGGACGGCGTGCAGATCGTCCTGGAGCTCGGGCGGCGACCGGTCGACGGCCCGTTTGAGCCCGAGCAGCACCACGGTCAGGCTCTGGCCGATCTCGTCGTGAAGCTCTCTGGCGATGCGTTCGCGTTCGTTCTCCTGCGCCGCGAGAGCGTGGCCGGTGCTGGCGGCGCGTTCGGCCTCCAGCCGGTCGAGCATCTGGTTGAACGTGACGATCAGATGGGATAGGTCGCCGTTGCCGTGGTCGGCGAGCCGGTCGCCCGCCCGCAGCAGATCGACCCGCTGCATCAGCGTCGCCAGCTCCTCCAGCGGGGTGAGGCTCGCCTTCAGCAGCAGGGTGTTGGCCGCGAGGATCACGGCGAGGCCGACGGTCAGCACGGGCAGCTCGGTCCAGAGCACCGGAGAGGAGACCGTCGCGGGCGACACCGCCAGCACCAGCGTGCCGAGCGTGAACACCGTGCCGTTGATCAGTGACAGGCGCCGGAAGAGCGCCCTGGCGGGGGTGGCACGCCTGCGGAGGGACACCCCACCAGCCTCGCGGACCGCCGGTGCCCTGTCCATGCGACTCACCCCCCATCATGCGCGTGGCCTGCGGGTTCGCCCCCACCGGAGATGGGTGTCAGACCCGATGTCCTCGATGCGGGCGCGTCAACAGACTGAAAGGGACAGACCGGACAGCTCATCGGAGGTCGGGACATGGGCCAGATCCTGGGGATCCTAGCGCTCCTCGCCGGAGTCGCCGTCCTGATCAGGGTCGTGCTGGTCGTGCGGGAGCGCCGGGCGTCCGGTGTGCCGGAAGGGGCCGTCCGGGCCGATCTGCTGTGGGTTCCGGCGGTCAGCCGGGACGGCCTGCCGCTGACGGTCAACGCCAGCGGGCTCGCCTCCGTCGTCGATCCCGAGGCCTTCGTGAAGGCCGGCGGGGACGTGGAGCGGGTCGTCGCGCTGGCGGCCAGGGAGGGCATCGGCGGCCACTTCGCCCGCCGCGACCTCCGCGACCTCCTCGAACCGGACGGCGACGCCATGGCGGCGGCCGAAGCGGCGATCAACGAACGCACCAGGACGTGGGGCGTGCGCGTGGACGACCTGGACGTCTCACGCGTCCAGGTCAGGGTCGGCCCCGACCTGGCCCGATGGCTGGAACGGCAGGCGGAAGCCGGACAGATCGGAGGCAGAACCGACATGGACATCAGCTTCAACACCGTCCCGGGAACGGGCGTGCTGCACCGTTTCGCCGACGCGGACGGACGGGAGTTCAGCCTGCTCGTCCGGCACGACGGCACCAGGCGGCTGATCGTGCCCGACCCGTCCCGGCCGGACGCGCCCGGCCTCTGCTTCGACCTCAGCCAGGACGAGGCCGACCGCGTCGCCGACGTCCTGCACAGCCGCCCGATCCTCGACCGGCTCGCCGCCCTGGAGCGCAAGCTCGGCCAGATCGCCCTGGAGACGCCATGAACCCCACCCCGACCGCCGGACTGGATGGTGCAATGCAAGCGCGCGACATCGCCATGAACCTCCCGACGGTGACCGTCCGGGACCCCGTCGTCGACGCGGTGCGGATGATGGCGGTCCGGCGGCTGCCCGGGCTCATCGTGGTCGACGACCGGGGCCGTCCGTGGACTGTCCTGCCGGGCAGCCAGGTGCTCAGGATGGCCATCCCGGCGACGCTCCGGGAGGATCCCGCCCTGGTCAGGACCATTGACGAGGCGCACGCCGACTTCTTCTGGCAGGAGCTGGGCGACCGCACGGTCGGCGACTGCCTGCCCAGGCCGGCGCTCAGGGCCGCGACCGTCTCGATGGACGCGAACCTCCTGGAGGTCGCGGCCGTGATGGCGGCGCTGCGCAGCCCGCTCGCCGCCGTCGTCGGCGAACGCGGGATGCTCGTCGGCGCGATCACCCTGGAGCGCCTGCTGACCAGCCTGGCGATCATCGGTCCGGGCGGCTGAGCCGTGACCGGACTGCTCGCGATCACCATCTTCGTGATCGCCTTCGCCCTCATCGCCAGCGAGAGGGTGAACAAGGTCAGGGTCGTGCTCATCGCGGCGGGGGCCATGACCGTGCTCGGGCTGACGCCCGGGTCGGAAATGTTCTTCTCCGAACACGAGGGCATCGACTGGAACGTCATCTTCCTGCTGTTCGGCATGATGATCATCGTTGGGGAGATCCGGCGGACCGGCCTGTTCGACTACATGGCGATCTGGGCGGCCAAACGGTCCAAGGGGCGGCCCTACCGGCTGATGGTCATGCTGATGGCGATCACCGCGGTCGCCTCGCCCTTCCTGGACAACGTCACGACGATCATGCTGGTCGCGCCGGTCACGGTCGTGGTCTGCAACCGGCTGCGCATCCCCGCACAGCCCTACCTGATCGCGGAGATCCTCGCCTCGAACATCGGCGGCGCGGCGACCCTGATCGGCGACCCGCCCAACATCATCATCGGCAGCAGGGCCGGTCTGAGCTTCAACGACTTCCTCGTGCACATGGCGCCGATCGTCGTGGTCGTCTTCGTGGCGTTCGTAGTGTTCAGCCGGTTCCTGTTCCGCAAGTCGTTCGAATACCATCCCGAACACGTCGCGGAGGTGATGCAGCTCCAGGAGCACCGGGCCATCACAGACAAGGGCAACCTCATCCGCAGCATGATCGTGCTCGGCGCGGTGATCTGCGCGTTCAGCCTGCACTCGGTGCTGCATCTGGAGCCGTCGATCATCGCCCTGGTCGGGGCGGGGGTCATGCTGCTGGTGACCCGCGCCGACACCGGCGAGGCACTGCGCGAAGTCGAGTGGCCGACCCTCGTGTTCTTCACCGGCCTGTTCGCGATGGTCGCCGCCCTCGGGCACACCGGGGTGATCGAGACGGCCGGGACCTGGATCGTGAACGCCGTCGGCGACGACGCGTTCCTGGGGGCGACGGCGCTGCTGTTCGGTTCCAGCGTGCTGGGCGCGTTCTTCGACAACATCCCCTATGTCGCGACGATGACCCCGATCGTCGAGGACGTGGTCGCCCACACCGCCGACCCGCAGGAAGGCAGGGCCCTGTGGTGGGCGTTCGCGCTGGGCGCGGACTTCGGCGGCAACGGGACGGCCGTCGCGGCCAGCGCCAACGTCGTCGCCATCGGCATCGCCGCCCGGACCGGCAACCCCATCTCGTTCTGGCAGTTCACCCGCTACGGCCTCCTGGTGACGGCCGCCAGCACCGTGATGGCCTGGGTGTACGTCTGGCTCAGGTACTTCACCTGACCGGGTTTTCCACAGATTCCGCGGGGCTTCGTTTTCGGGGCGGTGGAGCGCGCACGATGGGGTTCCGAGCGGAACTGCAGGAGGCGCGAGATGCCCAACAACTTCGGAATCGACACACGGACGCTGCGCCGGGCCTTGGTGATGTTGAGCCCGGACGGAGAGCCCAAGCCGCCCGACCGGGATGCCGCGTATCTCGTCGGGCGGCTCCTGGCGAAGCTGGAGCTCGCGGCCGGCTCGGGCGGGCGGAGCCGGGACTGGGCGTCGTTCGACGCGGGCTACCGGTCGGCCGTGGATCCGGCGGAGCCGCCGGTCGTCGCGCTGAAACGGCTGATGCGGACGGCGCGTCAGCTCACCGATCTGCCCGGCACCGCGGCCAAGGGGGCCGCCACGGGGCTGATCGCCACCTCGTCGATCCTCTTCGCCGAGGTGCTGCTCCGCGACGACGACAGCACCCTCGATTCGACTCTGGAGCAGCTCGCCGAGGCCCGCACCCTGTTCACCAAGACGATCGAGATCGTCGACGGGCTGCGGGCGATGCTGGCCGAGTCGGTGCCGCCGGATTGACCCGGCGGCCGGGGGAGGGGCGGCGGGTCAGGCGTCGGCGTTCTCGGCGCGCAGCGCCTCGTACTCCTTGATGACCTGCTTGCGGGCCTTCGCGGTGAGGCGGTCCACGTAGAGCTTGCCGTTGAGGTGGTCGGTCTCGTGCTGGAAGCAGCGGGCGAGCTGGCCGGTGCCGTGCAGCGAGATCGCGTTGCCGTCGAGGTCGAAGCCGTTGCAGTGGACGTGGTCCACGCGGGCGACGTCGGCGTACGGGCCGGGAACCGACAGGCAGCCCTCGGAGTCGTTGTCGAGCGTGCGGTTCTTGTCAGGGAACTCGACGGTCGGGTTCACGATGACGCCCTTGTGCTGCTCACCGTCGGCGTCCTGGCAGTCGTAGACGAAGACCCGCAGGTCGACTCCGATCTGGTTGGCGGCCAGGCCCACCCCGTTCGCCGCGTACATGCTGGCGAACATGTCGTCGGCGAGCTCCCGCAGCGCCGCGTCGAACTCGGTCACCTCCTTGAGCGGCCGGTGCAGCACCGGCTCTCCGATGAGCGTGATCGGCCGAACGGTCCCCGACATGCCATTCCCTCCCAGGATCTCGATGCAGCCATGCTATTGCAGCGCGCACCCCGCTTCCTCCGCCGTCCGCCGAGCCCACCCGAAGGAATTGAGGTGATCCGCCGGAAAGATCTGGAACCTTCCGTCGTCGGGCGGTGTAGTAGGTGCGGATGGCGGAGGAGACGGAGCTGGTCGCGCTCGCGCGTGGCGGCGACCTTGAGGCCTACGGGGCCCTGGTCGCCCGCTTCACCGCGCCCGCCCACCGGCTCGCGGCACTGCTCGGCGCGGGCCCCGACACCGACGACGTCGTGCAGGAGGCGTTCGTCAAGGCGCACGCGGCGCTCGACCGGTTCCGCGCCGGGGCGGCCTTCCGCCCGTGGCTGCTGCGGATCGTCGCCAACGAAACCAAGAACACGATCCGTTCCCGAGGACGTCGCGAGGGCCTGGCCTTGCGCGTCCCTTCCCCGACCCGCGCTCCTGACGACCCGGAAGGCGAGATCCTCGCGGCCGAACGCCGCTCCGCGCTCCTCGCGGAGATCGAGAAGCTGCCCGAACGAGAAAGACAGGTCCTCATCTGCCGCTACTTCCTCGATCTGAACGAAGCCGAGACCGCCGAGGTGCTCTCCTGCCCGCGCGGCTCGGTCAAGTCCCGCACGTCCCGAGGCCTGACCCGCCTCCGAGCCGCCCTGGGAGAGGAGGCCCGCCATGGATGACTCACTCGAACAGGAACTCCGAGCCCTCGCCGCCCACCTGGCCGTCCCTCCCCCTCCCGACCTCACCGCTTCCCTCCTGTCCACCCTCACCCCGCCTACCGCCCGCGAACCCCGTCGAAGCAGCACCGCCGTCCGCCTGGCAACGGCTCTACTCCGTGCGGGCAGGCGGCCGGTCGCCTTCTGCACGCGGGCCGTCGCCTTCTGGTGGTGGAGGGCCGGCGATCGGGTGAGGACCCTCCGCCAGCCCGGGGGAGGCCCGGGAAGGTGGCGAAAATGGGTCGGCTGCCTCCTCATCGGCATCCTGGTAGCCGCCGCGACACCACAGGGCCGTGCACTCGGCGGCGACCTACTGCGATTCACGGGTATCGAGATCGGGGACCGCAAGGGACCCCCACCCGTGGACACACCCGTGCTGCCGAAGGAGGTCCGGGTATCTCTGACCGAAGCCCGAGCCATGACCGGATTCCCGATCCTCCTGCCCACCGTCTTCCCCGAACCGACCGAGGTAGTGGTAAGCGACAGCGGCCGCGTGGTGAGCATGAACTTCGGCACCGTCCACCTCGACCAGTTCGACGGCCACGTCAACACCCGGATCTTCGGCAAGTTCCTCTCAGCCGACACCGACCTCTACCACCCGACCAACGTCAACGGCGCCAAAGCCCTATGGATCAACGGCCCCCACGAAATCTGGTACATCGACCGCCACGGCACCGACCAGACAGCATCGGCCCACACCGCAGGCAACACCCTGATCTGGCAGTCCGGCCCCACCGCCCTCCGCCTGGAAGGCGCCCCCACCCTCCCCAAAGCCCTCCACATCGCCACCTCCACCCACTAACCCAACACCACACGCTTCCCAAGTCTGCGCCCTCGCGTCCGCCGACGATCTTCAGCGTCCTGAGCTGGTCTTCTCTCCGACTCGGGACGGCTACGGACGCGCGCGGCCGTCTGGGAATGAGACCAAAACTGAGACCACCTCATCCGGGTTCGGGGGCGGTTGGCCTGGGGTCGGAGGGGGTGGTGGTCGCGAAGTTGATGATGGATTGCGTTGGTATCGGTGCCAGAGAACCGAGATTATCTATAAGTCGAATATAGGGTCGTCTTGGGTTTTTGGAGCGATGAATGGCTGAACGTCCCGCTGTCGCCTGGTACTACTGCCCGGCAGTGATGATCGGCTTCACGGTGATGCCGATGCTGGCCTCTGCGGGCTGGGGCTTTTTCGCTGCGGGGTTCGTGGCGGCGGTGCTCTTCGTGTTCGTGCTTCCGCGATGGGTGGGGTGGGCACGCGTGTGGCCGTGGGCCCTGGTGGCGTTCGCCATCGCCTTCGTCGTCCTCATGGGCAATCGGGTTCGTGCTGGGCGTTCTGTCGAACGTGTGGGGAGTGGCCTGGCGTGTCGACCTGTTCTGGGGACTTGTCTGGGCGACCGACGGCGCCAAGGGCGAAGGGATCGCTTTTGAGTTCGGCAGCGGATTCGGGTTCACTCCCGCGATTGCCGCGCTCACCGTCGCGCTCGTCCGCGGACTGATGGTCCTGCGAAGCACCGCGGCCGCCTGACCCCGTTAAGGTCGCCGTCCGAGAGAGCCCGCGTGACCGACCTCCCGGTCGATCACGCGGGCTCGTCGTCAGCAGCGGGGGACGTTCAGGGTTCGGGATGCGGGGGTGAGGTAGATGAAGCTGATGTAGCCGGTCTGGCCTGCGTGTTGGCCGCGCATCCATCGGTCGGTGTCGATGCGGTGGGGGTTGGCGTCGTCGGCGGGGGTTTGGCGGTTCTCGTTGGTCATCAGGGTGCCGGTGTCCCAGCAGAGGGTGGTGAAGGTGTCGCCGCTGACCATGTCGGTTCCACCGATCTTGCAGCCGCGTGAGGCGCAGTATGGCTGTGTCGTGGTGGATAGGTAGGAGGGTGTGGAGTCCTCGACCAGGGCGGTGGCTCCTTCGAGGTGTTTGTTCTGCACCGTCGCGACCAGGGGCTGTGCGGGAGGCGGTGCCGGTGCCGGCGGCTGGGGTGGTGCCGGAGGTTGGGGTGCGGGAGCGCTCGCGGAGATCGTGAAGTGTTTGGTTCCGTTGATGAAGGCGGAGAGGTCGCCGATGGAGGCGCTAGCCCATTTCGCTGTGTCGAACAGCCCTACGAGGGCTTGGGCCATGGCGAGCTTCTTGGTCTTGGACAGGTCGGTGGTCTTGGCCAGATCGAAGACGAGCCGCCCGAACGCGAACATGATGTTGCGGTTGACCAGGACGCCGCAGCCGAGTTTGCCCCAGGTGTTGGTGGCATTGCGGATACAGGTCTTGTAGTCGTTCCCTACATCGCGAAGTTCATCGAAGAAGGCCGCGATACTGCGCACCGTCTCGGCCGCGTCGGACAGAGGTAGGTACCGGTAGAGAGCCTCGGCGATCATGTACTGCTGCTGGATCGCGCCGTTGGTGGGGCTGACGTCCACCTCGACCTGTTGGGCGCCGATAGGGATCCGTAGTTGGTAGCCGGGCATGAGCGTTCCCGCACGGAGCGTTGGGCCGCCGATCTGGGGAGTCGCACCGAAGTCGGGAGGCATGATGTAGGCCATCAGCTGTGCCGCCCCGAAACCGCCCTGCCAGGTGACGTTCCCGGGCCCGGTTCCCTCGCCGGTCAGCCTCACGGTGGTCGGGAAGACCGTGTCGTTCAGCACCACCAGCGTCGTCCCGTCGAAGCAGGCCTTCAGCGGGAAGGTTCCCGGGATGGTCGCGCGTGCCCGGTTGGGGCCGCATAGTCCGGCGTCCTCGTCGGCTCGTGCCGAGGCGGTGACGCATCCGAGGAGCAGAGTCGTCGAGACGGCCAACGCGAGCCGTTTGGTCACTTGCGTCCAGAGCACTTGCGGTTCACCGCCTTGCCGAGGTCGCTGAACGTCGATGCGATCTTCTTGACGTCGCTGTCCTTGAATCGCCCGCTCACCAGACGGTCCAGCCAGGTCGCCGAACGCCCGACCACGGCAGGGGCCGCCTTGTCGCGTGCCACGGTGCGCAACTGCTTGGCCGCTGCCTTGAGCACCCGCTTATCACTGGCTGACGCTCCGCGCCGTGTGCCGCTGCCGACGGCTCCTCGCAAGCCCGCAGGCGGCTTGGCCAGGCTCTTGCAGAACTTCGGCACCTTCTTCGGCTTCGCCGCGACCGCAACCGCGGTCTGCTCCACCGTTGGGGCTTGCCCGTACTGATGGTCTCCGCATCCCGCCGCGAACGCGACGGCGATCGAAAGACTCACCACTAGACGTTTCATTCCACATCACTCCTTCTCGGCGGATGATCCGGCCAAAGGAGCGCGAAGCAGAAAGGGTGCGCGAGCTTAACGACCGGCCCCCGCCCAGAAGAGACTCTGCCGAAAGAGCTGGCGTGACATGCGGCGAATTGGTCACTTTCTGAGAACAGGTGAGGTTTCTAGTGATTGGGGTGCAAAATACTGGCTCCTGGACGATCGTCACATTTCTAGGCCTGCAAACCGGTTTTCGGCAATCTTGCCCCGGCTGGGTGCGGGCGCGCCCACCATGCATCGATGGCGCGGTCCCCTTGGTGGGCTAGGCAGGGGGTTGGGATGGTTGGCGTCGGTGTCGGTCAGGCCGTGGCTGAGTTCGGTGCGGAGTGCCTATCGGCGGTGAACGGGCCTGGTCAGCCGGAGGCGGCTCTCCGGACTCCACTTGAGCACCTGCTGCAAAAAGTCGCTGTCGCCGTTGGGGCCGGCGACGTGGCCTGGCACTCCGAGACGGCGCTGCCCGATCTGGCGGTGCGCCCCGACTACTCCGTCGAAGTGGACGGGGCAGTCGTTGGCTATATCGAGGTGAAGGCTCCGGGCATGAAGGTCGATCCTGGGACGTTTCGGGGTCGCAACAAGGTGCAGTGGGAACGTCTGAGGAATCTACCTAACCTCATCTATACAAATGGGACGGAATGGCGATTTTATCGCGAAGGTGCCTTGGTGGATGAACCGGTCACCTTTGTCGGAAACCTCCGGACTGCTGGTGGGGATCTGTCCGTGGACACGCCTCGCTTTGAGGCGCTGCTGCGGTCTTTCCTCGCGTGGAAGCCGGTTCCTATCCGTTCGGCGAGTGTTCTGGTCGAGCGGATAGCCCCGCTGTGTCGACTCCTGCGAGGTGCGGTCGAAGAGCAGCTGGTCGAGGAGAGCGCTGCCGGGCGTGCAGGGGATGACGCGGCGAGCCGACCGTTCTCGGGGCTGGCGAAGGACTGGCGGAAGCTACTGTTCCCCGAGGCCGACGATGCGATGTTCGCCGACGGGTACGCCCAGGCAGTGACCTTCGCATTGCTTCTGGCGCGGACGGAAGGCATCGCTCTGGAGGGGCACAGCCTGCACGAGGTCGGCCAGAAGCTGGGCGCTGATCACTCGCTGATGGGCAAGGCGCTTCAACTGCTCACCGACGGCGTCATCAGCCGATTCGATGTGATCTTGGGTTTGCTCGCGCGAGTGATCGGCGCGGTCGACTGGGACCGGATTCGCCAGGGGAAGCGGGACATCTACCTGCACCTGTACGAGTCGTTCCTGGCCGTCTACGACGACAAACTGCGACAGGCGAGCGGTACCTTCTACACGCCTCGCGAAGTAGTGACCGAAATGGTCCGCCTGTCGGATGAGGTGCTCAGTCTCTACCTGGGTCACCCCGAGGGGCTCGCCAGCGGCGATGTGACGATCGTCGACCCGGCGGCGGGAACCGGCACCTTCGGCCACGCGATCATCGAGCACGTCGCGGCTCGCACGGAACAGACCCTCGGCCCCGGCGCTCGGCCACAGGCGGTCCGGAGCCTCGTGAACCGGCTGATCGGGTTCGAGATCCAGATGGGTCCTTTCGCGGTCGCGGAGCTGCGGACCTCTGACCTGCTGAAAAGCTACGGTGTTCGACTCCCCAAGGGTGGGCTTCGCTTCTATGTGACGAACACCCTCGACAACCCATGGCTCAAGGACGAGCAGATCGCATCCACCTTCGCCGCCATCTCGGCGTCGCGGGAGAAAGCGAACGAGGTCAAGGCGAAGACCCCGGTAACGCTCGTGATCGGGAATCCGCCGTACAAGGACAAGGCCGAAGGGCTGGGAGGCTGGATCGAGGACGGCGCCGCGGGGAAGGGCGATCCGCCGCTCAAGGACTTCAGGCTGGAGGGGAACGGACGGTACGAGCACGTCCTCAAGAACCTCTACCTGTACTTCTGGCGATGGGCGACGTGGAAGGTCTTCGACGAACCCGGCGACCAGAACGGCATCATCTGCTTCATCACCCCGAGCGGGTTCATCAACGGGCCGGGTGGCAGGGGGATGCGCCAGTATCTCCGGCGTACCTGCGACTTCGGGTGGATCATCGACCTGACGCCGGAGGGCCAACGCCCGGACGTCGCCACACGGATCTTCCCCGGTGTCGCCCAGCCGCTGGCGATCAGCATCTTCGTGCGAACGGGCGCGAGCTCCCCGGATGTGCCGGCGGTGATTCGCTACCGGAAGGTGACGGGCCGCCGAGCGGAGAAGTACGAGCAACTCAAGGGGATCGG
This sequence comes from Actinocorallia lasiicapitis, assembly GCF_054778695.1. NCBI lineage: Bacteria > Bacillati > Actinomycetota > Actinomycetes > Streptosporangiales > Thermomonosporaceae > Actinocorallia > Actinocorallia lasiicapitis. The sequence continues at coordinate 4,070 of NZ_BAAGZI010000072.1, read as the reverse complement.
TCTGGGGGACGACGGATGGCGGCTCGTCCGCACCGGCGCAACCGATCCGTTCACGCCCGCCGCAGCATCGGCCTGGGACGACTTTCCACTGCTGAATGACCTGTTCCCGTGGAGCAGTCTGGGCATGACGTCCAACAGGGCCTGGGTGATGTCGCCGTCTCCCGAGGTGCTGGTCGAGCGCTGGGGCCGCCTGGTTCGGGAAACGGACCCGGGGGTGAAGGCTGACGCGTTCAAGGTGACCCGTGACCGTGGGCTTAGCAAAATCGTCGATCCCCTCCCGCAGGGACATCCGCATGACGTTCCGATCGGCGACGAGCGCGGAGACGTGCCCGAACTGCACAGGGTCGGGTTCCGGTCCTACGACCGTCAGTGGGTGATTCCTGATCGGAGGCTTATCGACTTCCCGAGACCGGAGTTGTGGGCGGGGCTCCAGCCAGGTCAGCTGTTCTTGAACCAGCAGTCCTCGCACGCGATCAGCTCAGGCCCGGCGGTCGTCGCTACCGCGCTGCTTCCGGACACGCATCATTTCAACGGGCGTGGTGGACGCGCTCATCCCATGCTGCATCCGGATGGTTCCGCGAACGTGCCGCGACGGCTTCTCCCGATGCTTGGGGCAACGGTCGGGGAAGAGGTGACCGCAGAGGACCTGGCGGCCTACGTCGCTGCGGTGGCCGGCCATCGCGGATTCACTCGGCGGTTCGTCGACGAGTTGGTCACCCCAGGGGTGCGGGTGCCGTTGACCGCTGATCCCGCGCTGTGGGCCGAAGCGGTGGAGCTGGGGCGAGAAGTGTTGTGGGCATCGACCTACGGAGCGCTCTTCCACGACGACGCGGTGGGACGGCCGCACGGTGATGTGCTCTACCCGCTAGGTGACGAGAAGCGAGTGCGGGCTGAGGCCGCGGTGGAGGGCGTCCCCGCGGAGATGCGCTACGACGCCGATCGGCGGGTCATCGAAGTGGGGACGGGGTCGTTCGGGCCGGTCAGCGAGGCGGTCTGGCGGTTCGACGTCGGTGGCATGGACGTCGTGAAGAAGTGGTTCGGCTACCGAAAGGCCCAGCCGGACGGGAAGAAGTCGAGCCCGCTCGACGACATCCACGTGGATGAATGGCCGAGCGAGTGGATCCGTGAGCTCGCCGAACTGCTGAGCGTCCTGAACCGCCTGGTCGAACTGGAACCACGGCAGGACGACCTCCTTCGCCGCGTGCTAGACCAGCGGAAGATCACGGTGGCTGACCTGGAAACACTAGGGGTTCTCCCGGTTCCGGACACGGCCCGAAAGCCGTCGCTCGCCCTTTCCGACGGCGGTACGGCGGACGGGTCGCTGTTCTGAGCAAGGGCGTCGCCTGGCCCGGCATGTCCTTATTCGCGGGGACTGCCATCCGGCCAGTGGCTCTCCAGATGTTCGGCCTCGTGCTCCGCGCAGTAGCCGAAGGTAGCGCCTGGATTGCTGGGCTGCCCGCAGTACTTCGACGGACCCCAGTTCCCGTACTCGATCTGCCACGAACATCGGCCCGCGTCGAACAGTGCGACCTCTGGCTCATGCCACCGGTCGGGATCTGACGTAGGTGTGACGATGCGGTTCCGGTCGCGATCCATCATGCTCCCCCGAGCATCTCCGGGCGAGAACCTCCCACCCGTCCTGATGGTGCGGACCCTATCGACTTTCATGCTCGCTCTCGGCAGGACGCTGTTTTGCCGGAGCCCTGGGGCGAACCTGAGCATGATGGACCTGAGCAGGGCGAAACTGCACGGAGCAGACCTGCGCGAGGCGAACCTGAGCATGACGTGCCTGGATGGGGGGAAACTGCATGGGGCAGACCTGCGTGGGGCTGACCTGAGAGAGGCCGACCTGCGCGGGGCTGACCTGCGTGGGGCTGACCTGAGTGGGGCGAACTTGGAAGGGGCTGTTGGTCTGTGAGCAGTGCCGGGAGACGATTAATTCTCAATTCTGAGCACCCCTGCCCGAGCCCCATACTGTTGATACTGCTCACCGATCTCAGGTGGGAAGATCCGTCCTCGGTCTCGTAACTACTGCAACTGCCAGCGGATAATCTTTCCGCTGTTGCCCGGGGAATAGACCAACCGGCATTCATGTAAGTTCACCCTGGTTCTTGGGATGCGGACGAGGATCTCGCTCGTTCGTCCCGTGCCGAGGCGGATGCCCTCGTCCTGAAGCCCTGCGCCCGTGGTGAGCTTGTCCGCGGAGACCCACTCTCCGGTGTTGAGCTCCAGCGAGAAATCGTCAGGGGAAACGCTTGCACCGTCCGTCATCGCGCTGAGCGAGAGATAGACGAAGGTACCGTAGACCGGGCCCGCGTCCTTCGTCCTCGTGACGGTCACCTTGAGACCGCTGAACTCTGCGGTCTGTCCGAGCGCCAGCGGCCTTGCCCCTCCCTCGATGTCCGCGAACTCATTCACGTGCCTGGTGCCGCTATCTACGGCTGTCGAGCTCACCTGCGCGAAACGGTGGACCTAAGCGAGGTGAATCTGAGTGGGGCGCATCAAAGGGGCTGTTGGCCTGCGGGAGTGCTGGAAGACGGTCGATTCTCAACACCTCTATCCGAGAATCTTCACCGTTGATCTTCGCAGCTGGGTACGAGCACGTTGTTCCCGATGCTGATCAATACGATCCCATGGTTTGCAGCCCTCACGCTGAAGCCGTATGGAAGTCCCTGGCCAAGTACGGCAGCGCGCTATGAGCATGGAGAGCCTGCCCCTTCGCGATCTGCCGGCCCATCCGTAGTACTCGCTGACTGGCTGCGTGCCGGGTGCTGGAGCACACGACACGCAGCGGATCAACGGTAGGTGGTGAGCGAGAGGCCGATCATCGGTGAGATCGCTAGCCTCGGTCGCGACACAGGAACACCCACACCCCCAGTCCGAATGCGAAGGCAGACGCTGGAGCGGGCCAGACGAAGGCGAACGCGATCGCGGTTGAGGTTCCTACTACTTGGAGGAGGATCCTCCACCGGACTTTCGGAACCTTTCGGTCAGGTGGGTGATTCTGCTGGACCTTCTTCGTCGCATCATTGATGCTAATCAAGATTAACCCTTCCCTGTTTCGACGCAAGAGGGTTGATCATGTGGCGGCCCCCGTCTTAGACGGGGGCCGTCCCTGCTGGTCTAGCAGGCACTCGTAAGGGTACGGCGGGGAATCCGTCAAATGCGAGCGTGAGATACCGAGCCGAATCCGACTTCTCGGGCCACTCTGAATGCACAGATCAAGACCATTGGCAAGCATTGCCAGGTCACAGGCATGGCGTCGGGGTGGAAACTTTTTCGCAGGAATATTCGCGACTGCTGGGCGGTCACCTAATTGATCTTGTCGGACGCATGTCGCTAGGCGCTATGCCACCTTTTTGGCGATTTGCTGATAGTCCAAGTTTGCAGATCTGTGTAAAATGCGAATAATCTGGACAATCGGTATGAATTGCGCGGCTCCTGTTCGGTGCGTGGGGCGTTGCGCCTCCATCTGGAGCATCAACGCTCCGCGCTGGATCGCCTCGGAGTACGCCTCCGCGCGGCGCGAGCAGACCGATTAATCCGGAACGGCCCCTTTGCGCGCTATTTGGTCGGCGAGCCGGGTCCGTCTTCTTTCTTGCGGATGCTCCCGATAGATAGGGGTTGATGGCCTACGATCAGAGGTTCTGGGCGGGTCGGTGCGGGGTGCGGAGGGCGTGTGTCGGAGCTCGGGTTGGTCGAGGCGATCGAGCAGGTGCGTGAGGAACTGCGGCAGGCGATGGTCGCGGGCGCTGGAGCGGATATTCAGTTCCCGATCGATCAGGTGACGTTGGAGTTTCAGGTCGGGATCAAGAAGATCGGCGAGGGCAGCGGCAAGGTCAAGGTATGGGTGTTGGAGGCCGGTGTCAGCGGGAAGATCGAGCATGATGCGGTCCAGAAGGTGACCGTCGTCCTGCAAGCCCCGGTCGATTCCTCCGGTCGCCCGGTCAAGGTCGCGGCAGGTTCCCAGTCCATGCCCGGTTAGTCGCCGATCTAGTACTACATGCCTAGATCTTGAGTGGGTTCCGGAGTTCAATCACCTGAGAGGGTGGGGGCATGCCACCTTGGTG